>JBBQCK010000104.1:0-7696 GCA_038318605.1 Tepidisphaerales bacterium
TATGGTCTTTGCGGCAACCGGCCGACCTGTAAGCCGGATCGGGGATTTTCGCCGCGGCCTGAGCGGGTGCTATCATGGCAAAAGAGAGTCGTGAAATGGTCTGGCTACAGTGTACCGAGACGGGCGATTTGAATTATCGCACCGAGATCAAGGTGGCCGGCGGCGTGCAGAAGGTCGAGTTGATGAAATACAATAAGCGACTGCGCAAGCACACGCTGCACAAGGTGAAGAGGAAGTAACGCCGGTTCGTTTGTTTGTGCCTTATGGGTGCGCGGTATTAAATCACCGCGACGGGCTTGTACGATCGGCCTTGAACGTTCCGCTACGCCAGTAGCTCAATTGGCAGAGCAGCCGTCTCCAAAGCGGCAGGTTGGGGGTTCGATTCCCTCCTGGCGTGCTGGCCTTGCGTGGCGCCGGGGTGGAGAGCATGAGAAACGCAAAGTCCGGCGGCGCGACAGCGCATCGGACAATCGCGACGTTGCAGGTGAACAATGGCCGTGGCGACCAAGGGAAATGACGGTAGCGAATCGCTGTCCAACCGCGACAAGGCGGAGATTGTGCGCGACAGCGACGAGATCGAGCGCCCGCGGCGCGGCGGCAGCCCTCCGCGTGGCACGACATCCAGCGCGTCATCGCCGGCAAAGGTGGGATTTTTAAGGATTTACAAGCCTGGGCAGGGCTACTGGACCCGGATGGGAACGGCAGGGGGCGTGGGATTGATCCTGGTCGCAGTGGTGGCGTTCTTGTATGAACAGATGGCAACTTGGGACTGGCTGAAGAGGCCGGCCGAGGGGGGAAAGAGTCAGGCGTTGCAGCCCAACTTGTCGGCGATTATTGGCATTCTTACGGGCCTTGTGGCGCTGGTGGCGCTGTCAACATTCCGTGCGCTGAACAAACCCAAATTTGCTGACTTTCTGATTTCGACCGAAGGCGAGATGCGGAAGGTGAACTGGAGCACCCGGCGTGAGCTGATTGGCTCGACGAAGGTTGTGATCCTGTTCATGATGTTGATTGGATTGTTTCTGTTCGTGCTGGATATTCTGTTTGGGCTCGCATTTTTCAAGATCGGCGTTTTGCAGTTCAACCCCTTCGGAAGCAAGTAATCCGGCATTTTGCCCGGCGTCGCAATGCGGCGGATGGGCGGTTCGGGTCGCGGCCGCTTTTCATGGTGGCGCGGCAGAGTTCGCAAGCCCCCCAAAAACAGTCATGCAATTTTTCGTCCTCCGCGTCGCGAGCAATAAGGAAGACCAAGTGCGCGAGAAGCTCGCGCGCAAGGTGAAGATCGAGGCGCTCGAGGCGCATGTCGGGCGGATTCTGGTGCCGATCGAGCGCGTGCGCCACCAGAAGGCCGGCGTTCGCCGCGAGGTCGATCGCAAGCTTTATCCCGGCTATGTGTTTATCGAACTCGAACTCGACAAGGACGGGCGCATCCCGGACAAAGTCTGGTTCATGATCAAGGAAACCGACGGCGTTGGCGATTTCATCGGCAGCAACGGCAAGCCGACCGCCATGACGGCCCTGGACGCCTCCAAGATGCTCGAAGAGGCCGAAAAGAAGGATGCCCCGAGCCTGCCGACGCAGTTTGAGAAGGGGGAGAAGATCAAAGTTACTGACGGGCCGTTCGTCAACTTCGAGGGCGAGGTCGAAGAGGTGTTCGTCGATCGCGGGCTGGTGCGGATCAATACCATGATTTTCGGCCGGGCGACCCCGCTCGAATTGGAATACTGGCAGATCGAAAAGCTGTAGCGACGGCGTTTCCAGAAACCGATTGCGGTGATGGTGTTGTCAGTTGGAAGTGGGGATGGTAGTATTCCCGGCCCTTTTCCAACCGGAAGGGGCGTCGGCGCGATCGCGGACGTGCATACGCGAAGTTGAGGTTGCAGCGGTAGTTTCCGCGGCAGTGGAATTGAGATGAAAAGTTTGTCGAAGGGCGGCCCAGCCGGCGTCATCGACCTGTAAATGTGAGACAGCCATGGCCAAGAAGGAAATAGCAGTTCAGTTCAAGATTCAGGCGCCGGGCGGCACCGCGACCCCCGCACCCCCGATCGGGCCTGCGCTTGGCCAGAATAACGTGAACCCCGGGCAGTTCATCCAGCAGTTCAACGCCGCGACGGCGCACCTCAAGGGCAAGGTTGTCGGCGTGGTTATTACGGTTTTCAAAGACCGCACTTTTACCTTCGAGGTGAAGAGCCCGCCGGCGAGTGTTATTTTGAAGGAAGCCGTCAAGGCCGAGAAGGGGAGCGGCGAACCGAACAAGAACAAGATCGGCAAGCTGACGATGGCGCAGTGCCGCGAGCTTGCGAAACAGAAGGGGAAAGATCTCAACGCATTTGATGAAGAGGCGGCCGGCCGGATTCTTGCAGGCACAGCTCGATCGATGGGTATTGTTGTTGAAGGATGAGACTTGATCGGATAGGAAGCGCGTGCGATAAGGCCAGATCGCATTCGACAGGTTCTTGTGGTGCGGCCATTTGAGCCTTTCACACTGGTGACAGGCGATGGCGATGCGGTGAACGTTTTGTCGGGTGAATTTGTTTTTGCATATCCCGGTGGCAGAACGTTGCACGTTTCGGTTCCGCTAAAGGTGAATGCAAAGTCCGAGGCGGATTTTGAGGAACATCGCATCGACGTGTTCCAGATAACAAAAGTCGTGACGCCGCCGCTGAAGGCCGGACGAAATGGACGGCGAAAGGCTTCGTAAAGGCTACGAGACATCGGCGTTAAAATAATTGTGGCCGCACCACGGGCCTAAACAGTGGGAGCTTTTGCGGGAGCTAGATTCCCCGCAGGGAGCGTTTGTCTGATGCCAGTTGCAGAAGTTGAAGTCCGTTCAAAGCGTTACAAGGAAGACGTCAAGAAGGTTCCACAGGTCGCGGTTTCGGTGGATGCGGCCGTGGCGATCGTCAAGAGTTTTAAGGCGACGAAGTTCGATCAGTCCGTCGAATTGATCGTGTCGTTGGGGATCGACGCCAAGCAGGCCGATCAGATGATCCGCGGTTCGGTGTCGCTGCCACACGGCATCGGCAAGAGCAAACGCGTCATCGCATTTGTGCCGGATCACCTCGTCGAGGTGGCCATCGCGGCCGGCGCCATCAAGGCGGGCGGCCAGGCGCTGGTTACTGAAGTGGAGCAGACCAATTTCACCGATTTCGACGTGGCCGTCGCCACGCCGGACATGATGCGATTTGTCGGCCGGCTGGGCAAGGTTCTTGGACCCAAGGGCCTTATGCCTTCGCCAAAGGCCGGGACGGTGACGCCCGATGTTGCCAACGCGGTGCGGGAATACGCGGCGGGCAAGATCGAATTTCGAAATGACGCGGGCGGCAACATTCACGCTGTCGTTGGCAAGGTGAGTTTTGACAATCAGAAGCTGGCCGAGAATATCCACGCGATGATGGCCCAGCTTCGCAAGATGAAGCCGGCCACCAGCAAGGGCACTTACTTTAAGAAGGCGGTTCTCAAGGCGACGATGACCCCCGCAGTGATCCTGGAGATTCACGTCTAAGCCGAAGCAAGTACCCGTATAAATCAAGTCAATTCGTTCGACGAGGTAAGTCATGAGCAAGTTCGTCAAAAATCTGATCATTAAGGAACTGGGCGAGAAGCTGAAGGATGTGGAGGGCCTGGCGGTCATCAATCCGCGTGGGATTAACGCCACGAAGACCAATCTGCTGCGCCGCAAGCTTCACGCACGCAAATTGCGCATGACGGTTGTGAAAAACACCCTGGTGCGCAAGGCGACCGACTCGTCGCACATCAAGGGGTTTGAGGTGTTGCTCGATGGGCCAAGCGCGGTCATTTACGGTGACGCGAGCGTATCGGCAATTGCGCGGCTGCTGCTGGAAGAGAAGAAGGCCGACGAAACGCTGGAGCTGCGCGGCGCCTTTTTCGACGGTGACGTTTACGCCGGCGACAAGGGCATGAAGCAGATCAGCGAGCTTCCGACGCGCGAGGAAGCGATCTCCAATGTGCTTTCTGCGCTACTTGGGCCGGGCCGAAAACTTGCAGGTGCAATCAAAGGCCCCGGCGGAACGATCGGCGCGTTGGTGAAGGCGATCGAGGAAAAGGCCGGCAAGGCCGAGGGCGCTGCACCGGAAGCGGCGTGAGTTTGAAAAGTACAGTTTGATCGAGAGAAAACCTTTGACTGAATGGCGAGGCGGCGCACAACGCCGCACGCACGATCCGACGGTTTTGACTGTCCCCGCAAGGGGTTAAAATCGCTTCGAAGTGAAGCGTGCTCTCAGACGGGATCCCCCGCGAATGAAGTTCGCGGTTGACATCGACACGGCGGGGCCACGATACGGCCCGGAGAAGAAGTTATGGCAGAAGCAACAATGGACATCAAGGAAATTGGCGACAAGCTCGCGGGTCTTACCCTCAAGCAGGCCGTCGAACTTGGCGCGTATCTGAAGGAAGCCCACCAGATCGAGCCGGCGGCGGGCGGCGTGATGATGGCGGCGGGCGGCGGCGGCGCGGCGCCGGCCGAGGCTGTCGAAGAGAAGAACACGTTCGATGTGGTTCTGAAGGCGGCCGGTGACAAGAAGATTCAGGTGATCAAGGAAGTCCGCACCGCAACGGGCCTGGGCCTGAAGGAAGCCAAGGATCTGGTTGAGGGCGCTCCGAAGGTTGTCAAGGAAGGTCTGCAGAAG
Organism: Tepidisphaerales bacterium; assembly: GCA_038318605.1. Taxonomy (GTDB): domain Bacteria; phylum Planctomycetota; class Phycisphaerae; order Tepidisphaerales; family Tepidisphaeraceae; genus JBBQCK01. Next base: position 4,650 of record JBBQCK010000104.1, read on the forward strand.
GAAGAGGCCGAGAAGCTGAAGAAGACCCTGGAGGAACAGGGCGCCACCGTCGAACTGAAGTAAGACGGTTTGCGAGTTGTGAAAAATTTTCCCCGCCCAGCATTGCGAAAGCGATGCGGGCGGGGATTTTTCGTAGAGTGGGCAAGAGGGCGGTGGCCGGTGTCGTTACCTGGCGAATTCCACATCGGTCGTCCGGTCGCCGCGTTCCTGTAGGTAGCTGGTGATCATTGCAATGTAGCTGGCTTTGATCAGGGGGCGGTCGGCGAGTTTGAGTTGCTCGCGAACGCGCATCACGTCCGCCTCGGCAGGGCCTTCGATTTCGACGAATGCGCCGAGGTGGGGCACCTCATCGAGCACGACGCTGCAACCTCCAAGCTCCCACGACTGGCGGCGTTTTTGGAACGACATTTTTCGTGAGAAGCCGAGGCATTCGAAGAGCTTCACGGCCGACGGCGCGTCGGTCACCTCGAGCTCGCTCTCTTCTCGGCTCTTCAGCGGCCCGCGCTGCTGCGGGCCCTTGTGTGTGAGCACATATTTTTCGCTGCCCGATGTCTCGTCCCGGGCGACGCGCAGGCGCAGACCCTGGTCGCTGGCGAGCAGGCGGCGGTCGTCGGTGTCGAAAAATATATTGGTCTCAAGCACGCGTTCCTTCCGCTCGGCGCGCAGTTCTTCGAGCCGCGTGGCCACGGATTTGAGGTCGTTCACTTTCATCTTTGCTTCGATTTCCATTGCCATGTTGCGATTGTTCCCGGGTGCGGTGTTGGCCGCGCGGCTAAGGCCGGCGGCGGTTCGAATGTTGAATGCCTACTTGACGACAATATTCACAAGTTTTTCGGGTACATAAACCTTTCGGACAATTTCATGGCCGTCGGTCCATGGCCGGACTTTCTCATTCGCCATGGCCTGGTCAATGACGGTGCTTTCGCGCGCCCCCGCGGCGACGGTGATCTTTCCGCGGAGCTTGCCGTTGACCTGCACCGGAATCTCCAGCGTTTCGTCGATGAGCATCGCCTCGTCGATTTTCGGCCAGGCGCGGCGCGAAAGTGATTCATCGTGGCCGAGACGCTGCCACAATTCCTCGGCGATGTGGGGCGCGAATGGGGCAAGCATGAGCACGAACGGCTCGGCGATGGATCGCGGAACATGTTTATCGAGCCGGCCGATTTCGTTGTTTAATTTTATCAGCTCGGCGATGGCGGTGTTGAACCTCAGGCCGCGAATGTCCTCGGCGACCTTCTTCAATGCGCGATGCAGCATGCGATTGAGATCGTCAGGCGCGGAAACATCGGCGACGCGCATTCCTCGTGGCTCGGGGCCGCCTTCGGGCGTTTCGCCGACCAGATGCCGCCACACGCCATTGAGAAATCTCGACATGCCGACGATGTCGCGTGTGTTCCAGGGTTTGGTTGCCTCCAGCGGTCCCATGTACATCTCATAAAGCCGGAAGCAATCCGCGCCATAATCGCTGACGATGTCGTCGGGGCTGACGACGTTGCCACGGGCTTTACTCATTTTCGATGAGCGGGCGTCGATACGGATCGATGCATTGGAGCGCAGCACGAAGCCGTCTCCCTTTTTCTGCACAAGCTCCTCGATGATCGGTTTGGCGGTAACTTTTTCGCTGGCGTCGATGCGATGGGCAACCAGCCGGGCCCCGGCAGGCGTGGCCTCCTCGGCGATATCGCGAAGTTCGGCGGTGCTGATGGCCTTACCGGCGACATCTTCAAAGAATGAATATTCGGTTTCGCCGAGAATGATGCCCTGATTGACGAGACGGCGAAACGGTTCAGGCGTGCTGACGTGGCCCAGATCGAAGAGGACCTTGTGCCAGAATCGCGAGTAGAGCAGATGCAGCACGGCATGTTCCGCGCCGCCGACGTACAGATCGACCGGCATCCAGTATCGCTCTTTTTCCGGATCGACCGGCTGATCGGCGTTGTGCGGATCAATGTAACGCAGGTAATACCAGCAGGAACCAGCCCACTGGGGCATGGTGTTGGTTTCGCGAGTGAATTGCCGGCCATCGCGAGTGAATTTGAGCCAATCCGCGGCCTTGGAGAGCGGCGGCTGGGGGGTGCCGGTTGGCTTGAAATCGGTGATATCCGGCAGCGTGACCGGCAGGTCTGTCTCATCGAGCGCGATTGCCCGCTCCGATTCATCCAGCACGATTGGAAACGGCTCACCCCAGTAGCGCTGCCGACTGAACAGCCAGTCGCGCAGTTTATATTTAACCGAGCGATGGCCCACACCGTCGCGTTCGAGCATTTCGATGATGCGCTGCTTCGCGTCGGAGGTGGTCAGGCCGTTGATGATATCGCTGTTGATGGCGGTGCCTTCGCCGGTGTAACAGCGAATTTCGGATGCCCCATGTCCTGTGGGGGGCTGAACGACGGGGCGGATCGGAAGGCTCTGTGCGGTTGCAAATTCAAAATCGCGCTCATCGTGCGCTGGGACGGCCATGATGGCGCCGGTTCCGTACCCCATTAGGACATAGTCGGCTATGTAGATTGGAATGCGCTCATCGTTGACGGGATTGATGGCGTGGGAACCGGTGAAGACGCCGGTTTTTTCCTTCGCCATGGTGCGATCGCGATCGCTGCGTCCGGCGACCATGGCGCGGTAGGCGTCAACGGTTTCGCGCCGGCCGGGATCGGTGGTGCGCCCGACGAGCGGATGCTCGGGTGACAGAACCATGTAGGTTGCGCCGTAGAGCGTGTCAGGGCGCGTCGTGAAAACGGTGATGACTGCGTCGTCGATTTCATCGGCCGACTGCGTTGCGAGCACCTGTCTCTGGACCTGCGGCTCCGATCCCTGAGCGGTTGGCACGCTGACCGGCTTTGCAAGCGAGGCGGGATCGATCTCGAAATCGACCTCCGCGCCAACACTGCGTCCGATCCAGTTGCGCTGCATGTCCTTCAGGCTTGCCGGCCAGTCCAAGGGATCCAGATCGTCCAGGAGGCGATCGGCATAGGCGGTGATGCGGAGCATCCATTGCCGCATCGGCCGGCGTTCGACGGGAAAATTACCGACTTCACTTCGGCCGTCGA
>JBBQCK010000105.1:0-7652 GCA_038318605.1 Tepidisphaerales bacterium
CGCGCTGCCGGGATGGGCGGAAGGATTTGAGAACCCCAAGGCGAACATTCCGCCCCGGGCGGCCCCGCAGCGGCGCAATGGCGGGGAGGGTGTGCCGCCGCTGCCGCTGCCGGCGACGCCGCTTCGACGCAGCGAGAAAAAGCGCGAGCCGTCGCCGCCGGCGCTGGTCGGGTCGATCACCTTCAGCGATGCGGCATTGAAAAAGGCCGGGGCAAGCTGGGGCACCACGATCATCGACATCGAGCAGTGGGTCAGCTTCACCAACGGCCAGCTTGGGCAGCGCTATCGATTCGTGCAGACGGACTTTTCCAAGTTCAGCTACGATCCCACCGAGCTGCCGATCCTGTATTTCACCGGCTGGAAGGCGATGCCGCAGCTTGACGACCGCACCATCGAGCGGATGCGGCAATATCTGATGGATGGCGGAACGTGGGTCGTTCACAGCAATTGCGGCCGCCAGGAATTCAACGATTCGTTCGAGCGCGAAATCCGGCGGATATTCCCCGACCGCGAACTGGCGGTGATCCCCAGCGATCATCCGATCTACTCGGCGTTTCACAAGATCACCGAGATGCGCATGCGCGATGGAAAGGCGCCGTTCAAGAAGATTCCGCCGATCCTGAAGGTGGTGAACATCGGCACGCGGGCGGCCGTGATCTTTTCGCCGATCGATCTGTCGTGCGGATGGGACGCCGAGGCGCATCCGATCGAGGGGGGCCGGCTCTATCATCAGGATGACGCCCAGAAGCTGGGGGCGAACATCGTCACCTATTGTCTGGCGGAATATCAATACGCCCGCATCTTCGATCATCAGAAGGTCTATCACCAGGCGCAGGATGCCACGCGATCGCAGCTTGTGCTGGGGCAGATCGTTCACAACGGCGACTGGGATCCGACGCCGCATGGCGTGCCGAACCTTTTGAAGACGATGGATCAGACCACGACCCTCAGCGTGCAGTTCAAGCGCACGCCGGTCGATCCGGAAAAGGGGGACATCTTCGCCTTTCCGGTGCTGCTGATGGTCGGCCAGCGATCGTTCGCCTTTAACGACGTGACACGCAAGCGCCTGCGGGAATATCTCGACAACGGCGGAACGCTCGTGGTCGATAGCGCCATCGGCTCATCGGAGTTCACGGCGGCGTTCGAGAAGGAGATCAAGCTGATCTACCCCGACATCGCCCTGACACCGATCAAGCCGGATCATCCGATGCTCAACTTCGTCAGCGATACAACCCATGTCGCCACCGCGCCCCTCGCCCGCCAGATGCTCGGCCCTTCAATCGTGCCCGACCTGCGCGTCATCGAGCAGGAGGGAATGCTGAAGGTGATCTTCAGCCCCCTGAGCATGAGCGCCGGCTGGGAACAACTTCCGCGCGCCTACAACAAAGGCTACGCCGACGACGATGCATTAAAGCTGGGGGTGAATGTGCTGATGTATGTGGTGAGTCATTGATTGAAGTAGCAGGCGACAGGCGGTGAAGCTGCTGGTTTGCAGAGGGCGTTGCTTGTTGCGGATCGCTGGTTGCAGATCGCAACTGAACCCCAAAGCCCGAATCTCCGAATCTTCATTCTGCCCCCTGCCGCCTGTCGCCTACCGCTTGGCCCCTACCGCCTACTTCCTACCGCCTACTGTTGACTGCCTAAAATGCTGACGCTGCTCCAGAAACAGGTTCTTTACAGCGGCAAAAAGCTTCGCCTTGAGCTGCATCATCTTGAGGATGAATCCGGCCGGAAGGTCGATCGGGAGATTTGCGCGCACAATGGGGCGGTGGTCATTCTGCCGATGCTGGACATCAACACGGTGCTGTTGATTCGCAACTATCGGTACACCGTCGGGCACTATCTGATCGAACTGCCCGCCGGGACTTTGGAGAAGGGTGAAGACCCGATCAACTGTGCCGGCCGGGAATTGCAGGAGGAAACCGGCTATCTGGCCGGGCGGCTGGCGTCGCTGGGGAGCTTTTACGCCTCGCCGGGCATACTCACCGAAAAGATGTACATCTATGCAGCCCACGATCTGGAGCCCACGCGGCAGCAGCTTGAGCCGGGCGAGGAGATCGAGCTGCAGCCGACCCCCTGGGCCGATGCGATCGCGATGGTACGCGACGGGGAGATTCAGGATTCCAAAACCATTTCGACGCTCCTAAGGTATGAGTTGTTTCATCGTTCGAGCCCATGAGCTGGCAGGAGCGCGACTATTCTCCGAACGACTCGCAGCCCGGCAGATGGGCGCAGCGGCTTCGCGCCAAGCTGGTCGGTTCAGTGCCGCTGGGGCGATGGTGGGGAATACGGGTGCGGGTGCATTCGAGTCTGATCATCTTCATCGCTTTCACCAACCTTCTCTTTCCGATCGGCAGCCCCTACGGCTATCTGGAAGCGGTGAAATACGCACTGACTGGAACCGCCCTGCTCTTTGGCATCGTGCTGCTGCATGAGTTTGGACATTGCTTCGCGGCGCGCTGCGTGGGGGGATCGCCGACGGATATCCTGCTCTGGCCGCTCGGAGGGCTGGCGACCAGCCAGGTGCCGCACAATTGGTTTGCCAGCTTCATTACCGCGGCCGGCGGGCCACTGGTGAATGTGCTGATCTGCCTGCTTGCCGGCGCGGCGCTCGCCATATTCGCCGGGCCATCGGCCATTCCGTGGAATCCGATCCATCCGCATCTGGCATCCCTTTCCATCCAACACGGCGTCGTGTTGTTTTACGTCTGGTGGCTCTTCACTGTCAGCTACATTCTGCTGCTGTTCAACCTGCTTCCGATTTTCCCGCTCGACGGCGGGCAGCTTACGCAGGCCCTTCTCTGGCGGCGGCTCGGTTATGTGCGATCCATGCTGATCGCCTGCCGCACGGGGATGATCGGCGCGGTGATCGCCGGCATTTTCGGGCTGATCACGCTGCAACTTGGCCTGAGCGTTCTGGCGATTCTCGGCTTCATGACCTGCCGGCAAAGGCGGCTGCTGACGCTGGAAGCGCCGGAGCTTGTTGGATCATTCGATTTCATGGGAGGCGGCGAGCAGGCCTACGCCTACAGCGGCGGCTCGGGATACGGATCGAGCCTTCACGAAGCTCCGGAAAAGCGCCGGCACATCAGCGGGCGCACCGCCCGGCGTCTGCGGCGGCGTCAGCAGCAGGAACAGGCCGAACGGGCGCACATCGACCGGATTCTCGCCAAGGTCTCTGCCAGCGGCATGACCAGCCTTAACTGGCGCGAGCGCCGGGCACTGCGCAACGCCACGCGCCGCGAACGCGAGTTTTGAATTTACAGCGATGACAGCCCGCGTCGGGGTTGGAGTTCGCCGGCTGACGGGGGTGTGAATCGACCGGTGAGTCGGCGTGAAGCGGCTTGGGGGGATCGATCAATCTTCAATCAGTAGATGCTCGGCAGGTATGACGCGGAAGATTTCCTCCGTGCTTGTAATGCCCCTGGCCACCTTCAGCAGGGCGGCCTGGCGGAAATCGGGCATCTTCTGACCCAGCGCCGCGGCGCGCAGCTCTCGCGTTGAGCCGTTGTCTCCGATCAGATTGCGAATCTCCCGGGTGATGTTCATGACCTCAAACACGCCCGTTCGGCCCGCATATCCAGACTGTGCGCACTCTGCGCAGCCGCGCGGCGAGCTGAGGGAGCGGCCTTCGGTGTCGGCGAGCATCGGCCGGATTTCCTCGAACGTTGTGGCATCCGAAAGATCGATCGACTCACGGCAACTGGCGCACAATGTTCGCACCAGCCGTTGCGATACCACGCCCAGAAGGCTCGTTGCCAGAAAATGGTTGTTTGCGCCCAAGGCTCGCATGGATTGCACCGCGCCCGCAGCCGACGGCGCGTGAATTGTCGCCAGCACCAGCATGCCGCTGTTGGCGGCGTGTACGGCGGTCGTGGCGGTTTCGGTGTCGCGGATTTCCCCCAGCATCACCACGTCCGGCGCCTGCCGCAGAACTGATCGCAGCATCTCGGAAAATCCCAGACCGATGCCCGGGTTCACCTGCGACTGGCGCAGGCCGTTCATGGCAAACTCGATCGGATTTTCGATTGTGTGAATCTTGCGCCGGCCGGTGTTGAGCCGGCTCAGGCACGAGTAAAGCGTGGCGGTCTTTCCCGCGCCGGTCGGCCCGCAGATGAGGATCATACCGGCCGGGCTTTCGAGCATGCGCAGCACGGCTCCAAGCTGATCGCGCTCAAGGCCAAGCGATTCCAGCGGGAGCAGGCCCGTGCGGCGATCGAGCAGCCGCATTGCAAAATCCTCGCCGTACATTGTCGGGATCGTGTTGATGCGCAGATCGACGGCTTCGCCCGCCTCGGTTTCGTAGATCCAGCGCCCGTCGGCCGGTCGGCGGCGTTCGCTCACATCCATTCCGGCGTTGGCACGGATATGCGCCATGTATCGGCGACCGGATTCCAGTCCAAGCCGCGCCACATCCCGCACCATACCAAGGTGCCGCGCCTGTACGGCGATGTGATCCTCGTTGGTCACGATGAACAGGTCGCTTGCGCCCATGGCGGCGGCGGCGGCGATGAGGCGCGGCACGCCGGTTTCGGCCGGCATGTCGCCGAGAGAAATCGACGAACCTTCGGCGTTGCGACGCGACGGGCGGACTGAATTGAGCAGTTGGGGCATGACGAAAATCCTTGCAGATCGCGCCGACGCACGGGCCGGCTGGACCGAGTTTCTATCGGCCCGCGGCGACACTTGGCAAAGCATCGTCAAATTTGGTGTGTGGACGTGCAAAGGTCCAGAAACGCCGGCCGTCGCCCCAGCCGCGCCCATGCCCCAATTAGCGGACGCGCCGAAATTCAGCGGGCTTACTTTCCGCAGAAGTCGATGAGACGGGCGATTTCGCTGCGCAGGTCCTTGCGATGGACCACGAAATCGAGAAAGCCATGGTCGCGCAGAAATTCGCTCCGCTGAAAGCCCTCTGGCAGCTCGACTTTGATGGTGTTCCAGATTGTGCGTGGGCCGGCAAAGCAGATCAGCGCCCGGGGTTCGGCGATGATGAAGTCGCCCAGCATCGAAAAGCTGGCAGTTACACCACCGGTCGTCGGATCGCACAGCAGAGAGATAAACAGGCCGCCCGCATCGTCGTACCGTGCCAGGGCGGCGCTGGTCTTGGCCATCTGCATAAGTGATAGCGCCGATTCCTGCATGCGCGCCCCACCCGAGGTTGAAACGATCAACAGCGGCAGGCGCGGGTCGGTCGCATCCTCAATGGCGCGGGTGATTTTTTCTCCGACGACGCTCCCCATCGATCCCATCATGAATTCGGGATCCATCACGGCGAGCATGATCTGCCGGCCTTTGATGAAACCCCGCCCGCAGACGACGGCATCCGCGTTACCCGTCTTTCGCTGCTCGGCGCTGAGGCGGTCGGCGTAGGATTTGCGATCGACGAAGCTGAGCGGATCGGCTGGCAGAATGTCGGCGTACATTTCCTCGAAGCTGCCGGGGTCGGTCAGGAGTTCGATCCGCCGACGGGCCGACATGCGGAAATGATAATTGCAGTTGGTGCAGACATTCAGGTTTTCCTGCAACGCGCGCGTAAAGAGCATGTCGCTGCATTCGGGACAGCGCGTCCAGAGGCCCTGTGGCACGCCCTCGCGCCGGCTCGGCGCTGTGTCGCCACTTGATGCGCCTGGAACCTGTGACATTGCAACTCCTTCAAGACGCGGTGCGCGGATGGACAAATGCTACGAAAGTCTGCCGCGCAGATCGGCGATAGCCGCCGCCCGATCCGGCTTGTCGAAAATCGCGCTGGCGACAACAAACCAATCCACGCCCGCGTCGCGCGCGCCGCGAATCGTGTCAGGGCTGATGCCGCCGTCAATCTCCAGGCGCTGCCCCGGACCCAATCGCTTCTTGATCGCTTCGCATTTAGCCAGCGCCTCGGGCTTGAATTTCTGCCCGCTGAAGCCGGGCTTGACGCTCATGACCAGCACAAGATTCACAAACTCCAGTGCCGGCCAGATGCGCTCGACGGGGGTTTCCGGATCAAGCGTGATGCCTACATGACACCCCAGCGCCGCAATCTGCTTCGCGGCCGCCGCGACATCCTCCACCACCTCGCAGTGAAACGTGATGCCATCGGCCCCGGCTTTGACCATAGGCGGCGCGTATTTCAGCGGATCGAGTACCATGAGGTGTGCATCGAGATATGCATCGGTCGAGCGGCGTGCGGCGGCCGTCACCGCCGGTCCGAAGCTGATATTGGGGACATAGTTTCCATCCATCACGTCGAGGTGCAGAAAATCCGCGCCGCCGCGAAGGACGTCGTCGATCTCCTTAGCCAGGTGCGCGAAATCCGCCGACAGAATCGAAGCGGCGATTTGCGCCCCGGAGGATGCGTAAGGATCGTTCGTCATGCTGCGCCTCAAGCCGTCGGTTGGCATTCAATCGAGAATATCAAGCGTCGAAAAGTGACCCTTCTCCAGAAATTCAAGGCTCGCCCCGCCGCCGGTGCTGACGTGGCTAACCTTGGCGCTCAGCCCCATCTGTTCGATGGCGGCCGCGCTGTCGCCGCCGCCAATAACGGTTGTCGCACCGAGTGAGGTTGCGTCGGCAACAGCCTGCGCGATCGCCCGGGTGCCTTCTGCAAACGGCCTTTTCTCAAACACGCCCATCGGCCCGTTCCAGATGATCGTCTTCGCGCGGGCGATCTTCTCGGCAAAGATCTGAATTGTCTTTGGCCCGATGTCGAAGCCCTCCAGACCATCGGGAATACCACCCTCGGCGACCTGGGTTTTGGCATCGTCGGTCATTTTATCCGAACAGATGTTGTCCACAGGAATGCGGATTTTTGTCGCGCCCTTCTCAATCAGTCGTTTCGCCAGATCGACCTTGTCGCGTTCGACGAGGCTGTTGCCGACTTTTTTGTCCAATGCCAGGAAGAAGGTATATGCCATCGCACCGCCAATCAGCAGCGTATCGGCCTTGCCCAGCAGTTGTTCGATGACGTTGATTTTATCGCTGACCTTTGCGCCGCCGAGGATCGCAACAAACGGGTGCTGCGGATTACTGACGGCTTCGCCTAGAAACTTCAGTTCGTTCTGGATCAAAAAGCCAATGACGCGAGGCTTGCCCTGCATCGCCTGGGGCACGCCGAATGTGCTGGCATGTTCGCGATGAGCGGTGCCGAACGCATCATTGACGTATACATCGCCGTATTGCGCCAACTGAGAAGCAAACGCGGCGTCGTTTTTTTCCTCCGCCTTGTGGAAGCGAAGGTTTTCAAGCACCAGCACTTCGCCATCCATCAACGCAGCGACCTTCTGCGCCGCTTCGGCACCAATGCAGTCACTTGCGAATCCGACGGGCTTGCCAAGCAGTTTTGCAAGATGCTCCGCGACCGGTTTCAACGAATACCTGGCTTCGGGCCCGCCCTTGGGCCGGCCGAGATGGCTCATCAGAATAAGCCTGCCGCCCCGGTCGATCACGCTCTTGATCGTCGGCAGAGCCTGCGTGACGCGCCGATCGTCGCCGATTTTTCCGTCCTCAATTGGCACATTGAAATCCACTCGCATGAGCACGCGCTTTGACTTCACATCCACATCCGCAACGGTCTTCTTCGCCATGTGAGGCTTCCTCTATTTCTTGAAACAGGCTGGCAATTCGGCCAGCGGATACCAGTCCCGATGCTACGGCCGACCCGGTTTTTTTCAACC
>JBBQCK010000106.1:0-7648 GCA_038318605.1 Tepidisphaerales bacterium
AGGTCTGCCGCTGAGATGAACAGGGGTTGTTGCGTCGCGTCCTTGCGTTTGCCAAGAGCCATGCGAGCATCTCAGCGCGGTTGCCACGCGGCGTCAAGAGGAAAAGCCGGGGCGGGGGACTTTAACCACGGGCTGCTAGCCCGACCGCCGGCTTTGACCCGCAGGAATTGACCGACACGCGGCCGCTGGCAAGGCGGATGCATCATTACATTCTGCAGCAGCGAGACCTTTACGGACTGCCGCGGAAGTTCAACATCGCCTTCGACGGCGGTGGCCGCATCAGCGCGCTTGAAGACAGCAACGATATCGGCTTCGCCGCCATTCGCGTCGAGGAAGGGCACGGTGTGCCGGCCGGCGTCTACTACCGCATGGGCCTGGGCGGCATCACCGGACATCATGACTTCACGCGCGATACCGGCGTTCTGCTCGAACCGGACGAATGCGTCGATGTGGCCGCAGCCGTGGTGCGGGTGTTCATCGAACATGGCTGCCGCACCGATCGCAACAAGGCGCGACTGAAATATCTGCTGGATGACTGGGGCTTCGAGAAGTTCATGGAGCATGTCGAGCGCCGACTGCCGAAAACACTGCGCCGACTTGCGCTGGCGCATTGCTCGGCCCGGCCGGCGGTGGAAAAACATGGACACATCGGCATCCACCCACAGAAGGAGCAAGGCAAATCGTACGTCGGCGTGATAGCACCCGTCGGCCGGCTGACAGTGCGGCAGATGCACGGCGTCGCCGACATCTCCCGGCGCTTTGGCAGCGGCGATCTGCGCCTCACTGTATGGCAGAATCTGCTGATCCCCGACATCGCCGACGCCAATCTCGATGCGGTGCGGCAGCGGATTGCGGAACTTGGGTTGTCGGATTCCGCCAGCAGTGTGCGCGCCGGCCTTGTGGCATGTACCGGTAAGGCGGGATGCAAATATGCCGCGGCTCATACCAAGCAGCACGCCTTGGAGCTAGCGGATTACCTCGAAGCGCGGGTGTCGCTGGATTCGCCCGTCAACATTCATCTCACCGGCTGCCACCACTCCTGCGCGCAACATTTCATTGGCGACATCGGCATGATCGCCACGAGCGTCGAGAAGGGTGAGGACCTGGTCGAGGGGTATCACATCTTTGTGGGCGGCGGATATGGCGCGAAGCAGATGATCGGCCGAAAGTTGTACGGCGACGTTCCCGCCGCGGAGCTATGTCAGAAGATCGAACGAATGTTGCGCGGCTACATGGCGCATCGGCGGGATGAGAAGGAACCATTCGACGACTTTGTGCGCAGGCACGAAACCGCAGCGCTGCATTCATTATTTGAAGCGGAAAAGGTGACGTTATGAGCACAGCCCTGTTGACCAGCGTTCCAGTTCTCCCTGAGACCGCGCCGTTTTCACCGGCGCAGCGGGCTTGGCTGAACGGATTTTTCGGCGGTCTGTTCGGCGCGCAGGCCGCGACGGCCGGGGTGTTGGCTGGAGATGCCGCAGCCATCGGCGTTGTATCTCAGCCCGCGGATGAATCATCTGTCACAATCGCCGTTGAATCGGCCGACGAGGAGATGCCCTGGCACGATCCCGCGCTAAGCATGAATGAGCGCCTTGCGCTGGTTGACGGCAAACCCAAGGCGCGACGGCTCATGGCGGCGATGGCGCAGCTCGATTGCGGCGCGTGCGGCTATCAATGCCAGACCTACGCCGAGGCGATTGTAGCCGGCGCGGAAAACGACCTCACCCGCTGCGCGCCGGGCGGAAAGGAAACTGCGCGGAAATTAAAAGTGCTCATCGCCGAGCCGGATGCGGGCGCCAAATCACCAGTCGGTACGGGCGTTGTGGGCCCTGACGCGGCCAACGCGATACAAAGCGCCAAGCCGGCGCGCGCGGCGGCACCTCCCTGCGCGGGGAGTTCGGGCGCGTTCGATCGCAATAGCCCCTTTTCGGCGAGGTTGCTGGTCAATCGCACGCTGAACAAGCCGGGCTCATCGAAAGATACGCGGCTCATCGCCTTCGATCTCAAGGGAAGCGGCTTGTCCTACACGGTCGGCGACAGCCTGGGCTTGTACCCGGAAAATTGCCCCGAATCGGTTGGATGGCTGCTCGATCGCCTCAATGCCAGCGGCGCCGAAGAGGTGCAGGGCATAGACGGCGCGCGGACGACCCTGTTCGAGGCGCTGCTGAAGCAGTACCAGATCAATACCCCATCGGAGCCGCTCATCGAGTTGCTGGCCCGCACCTGCGACGGCGCAGCACACGCGGCAGAGCTAAACGCCATGCTCAGCGACGATGGCCCGGGCATACCAGAAGGTCACGAGGTGATCGACCTGCTGACGATGTATCCAACCGCCCGCCCCACAATCGGAGATTTTGTCGCGGCGCTTCGGCCGTTGCAGCCGCGCCTCTATTCGATCGCTTCATCACAGAAAGCCCACCCGGACGAGGTGCATCTCACCGTCGGCGTCGTGCGATACGTCAACGCCCGCCAGCGACAGTGCAAGGGCGTTGCATCGACCTTTCTGGCAGACCGCCTCCGGCCGGGACAAAAAGCGCGGGTGTTCGTGCAGAAATCCCACGGCTTTCGCCTCCCTTTCGACAACAGCGCTCCGATCATCATGGTGGGACCGGGAACGGGCGTCGCACCATTTCGCGCGTTTTTGCAGGAACGGCAGGCCGTCTCGGCGGCGGGTAAAAGTTGGCTCTTCTTCGGCGATCAGCGCGGCGAGTATGATTATCTGTATCGCGAAGAGCTCGAAGCATGGCGTCAGGATGGCACGCTCAAGTTCCTCGACACCGCGTTTTCTCGCGACCAGTCAGAGAAAATTTATGTTCAGAACCGCATGCTGCAGCGTGGCGCGGAAATATGGTCCTGGCTGCAGGCGGGCGCGCATTTTTATGTGTGCGGCGACGCCAAGCGAATGGCGTCCGACGTCGACGCCGCGCTGCGGCAGATCGTGGCGGTCGAGGGTGGCATGAGCGAGGAAAACGCCCGTGCTTATCTCGGCGACCTCGCCAAATCGAAGCGCTATCAGCGCGACGTGTATTGACGTATTAGGGAAGCGCGTATGGCGGTGTCGATCAAGACAATTTGTCCTTACTGCGGCGTTGGCTGCGGCATGGTCGCCTCGCCACAGGCGGATGGCTCGCTCGCAGTGCGCGGCGACGCAAACCATCCCGCCAATCGCGGCAAGCTCTGCCTCAAGGGCGCAAGCGTTGCCCTGACGGTGAACGTCCCGAATCGGCTGCGATACTGCATGGTCGCGGAAAAGGCCGGCCGACAGCGCGTCGTGCCGCCGGAGGGCGCCATCCGGCACGCGGCCGAGCGCCTGAATCAAATTCTGCAGACGCACGGGCCCGATGCGATCGGCTTTTACCTCTCCGGCCAGCTCACCACTGAATCGCAATACCTCATCAATAAATTCGCCAAGGCATCACTGCGAACGAATCACGTCGATAGCAACAGCCGGCTCTGCATGTCCAGCGCCGCCACGGGAATGAGCCTGAGTCTGGGCAGTGACGGCCCGCCGACCTGCTACGACGATATCGAACTGGCCGATGCGTTTTTCTTTATCGGCTCCAATGCGGCGGAATGTCATCCAGTGACCTTCGAGCGCGTCATGAAGCGCATCCGCCGCCGCGCACCGTGCATCGTCGTCGATCCGCGCCGCACCGCGACCGCCGATGCGGCTACGCTGCACCTTGCCGTAAAGCCGCGCACCGATCTGGCCCTGCTCAACGGCCTGCTGCGACTCCTGCGCGACTGGCAATGTATCGACCGGCGGTTCATCGACGCCAGCACGAGCGGCTGGGATGAACTGTCGACATTGCTCGACGATTACCCGCCGCAGCGCGTCGCGGAAATCTGCGGCATCAGTCAGAGAGACCTGACCCGCGCGGGCCGCATCCTTGCCGACCACGAGCGGCTGATTTCGTTCTGGACCATGGGCGTCAATCAGTCGGCGCAGGGCACGTTCACCAGCAACGCGATCATCAACCTTCATCTGGCAACTGGACGGATTGGCAAGCCCGGCGCCGGGCCGTTCAGCCTCACCGGCCAGCCCAACGCCATGGGCGGGCGCGATGTGGGATACATGAGCCACATGCTGCCCGGCCAGCGTCGCATCACCGACCCCGACCATCGTCGCGAGATGGAAGCGTTCTGGGGATTACGACCCGGCACGGTTCACGACCACCCCGGCCACGACGCCGTGGCGATGTTCGATGCACTCGACCGCGGCGCGCTTAAGGCGATCTGGATCGTCGGCAGCAATCCCGCGGCCTCGATGCCCAACCTGCCGCGCGTGCGCCGCGGTCTCGAACGCGCCGAACTGGTCATTGTGCAGGATGCCTACGCGCCCACCGAAACCACGCCGTTTGCGCATGTGCTTCTGCCGGCTGCTGTGAATCTCGAACAGGATGGCGCGTTCTGCAACAGCGAGCGATGCGTCTCGCTCATGCGGCAGGTGCAACCGCCCCCCGGCGACGCAAGGCCCGATTGGTGGTGGACGCAGCGCATCGCCAACCAAATGGGATTCCACGCCGGGCTGCAGTTTGCAGGCGCGGCCGACATTTTCGACGAGTTTGCCCGCTCCACCGCCGGCCGTGCGAATGACCAAAGCGCCCTGTCGCATGCATGGCTGACGGCGCGCGGTCCGACGCAGTGGCCGGCGCCGGCGCTTGCCAGCCCGCAGCGCCGTCGCTACACCGACGGCGTTTTTGCCACCCCCGACGGCAAGGCAAAATTGCTCGCGCGGCAGCACCAGCCGCCCGAGGAAATGCCCTGCGCCGACTATCCGCTGATCCTCAATACCGGCCGGATCCACAGCCAATGGCACACTCGCACCAAGACAGGCAACGTGCGGCAACTCAACGCCCTATCGCCGGAGCCCTTTCTGGAAATGAACGCCGACGACGCCGACGCGCTGGGGTTGTCGAACAACCAGCGCGTTGAAATCCGCAGTCGGCGCGGCCGGGCCATCGGCACCGTGAAAATCGCAGCAGGCGCGCTCGCCGGCTCGGTTTTCATGCCAATCCACTGGAACGAACTCTGGAGCCCCGAAGCCTCGCCGAATGAAATCACCACCGACGCTGCCGACCCCCTGAGCCTTCAGCCTGCTCTGAAGGTCTGTGCCGTCCGCGTGAGCGCGCTCTGAAAATCTCGATCGCTCGCGGCCCGCGCCGCCGCTCCCAACAAATTTGCTTGCAATCGCCCCGTGAAAACGGCAAACTTTGGTCGCACACTGGAGGCGCGTCTTCGAGGGCATTCTGTTTCGTACGGTGCAACTGATGAACCAATTCATTTGGAGGTCCGGCCTGCTTGGGCTTGCGCTGATGGTCTTTTCCAGCAATGCTTTTGCTGCAAACGATTATTATTTCAGCGTCAGCGACGGACACGACATCAGTGGAAATGGCAGTTTGGCCAATCCCTGGGCGAGCATCTCGAAGCTTAATTCGCTGACGCTCAACGCCGGTGACACTGTTCGTCTGAAAGGAGGCGACACCTTTTCCGGCAATATCTACCTCGACCCGCTCGATACGGGAACGAATGCTTCGGGCGCGCTCGTCAGCCCGATCTCCTTGACGAGCTATGCAGCCGGCCGGGCGACGATCAGTGCCAGCAACAGTTTTGGCCTGTACGCCTACAACAATGGAGGCATAAACATCTCCAACCTCAACTTTGTGGGTTCGGGCGTGGCGGCAAACGGGACGACAACCAACACATCCGATGGCATCGCCTTTTACACTGACAAGGCCGGCGGAATAAAGCAGAACCACATCTACATCGACAACGTAGAGGTGAGCGGCTTTGGAGGCAAAGGCATTTCGATCGGCGGATTCAACGGAACTACCGCCTACAACGATGTGCGTGTTGCCGACACGTCAACGCATGACAATCTCAAGGCTGGCTTGATCACCTACGCTCAGAACTGGGGCGCCAACACGAATGTCACCGTCAGCGGAGTTGCCGCATGGAACAATTTTGGCGATCCCGCGTCGGCCGGAAATACCGGCAGCGGGATCGTACTGGGCAATGTCAACGGCGCGACGATCGAACGCAGCGTTGCTCATAACAATGGCCAGAACAATAATCCCACGGAAGGTCCGGTCGGCATCTGGACCTACGATTCCAACAATGTATCCATTCAGTTCAACGAGTCATATGCGAATCGCACGAACAACGGCGACGGAGGCGGATTTGACCTGGACCAGAATGTCACCAATTCCGTCATGCAGTACAATTACAGCCACGACAACGCGGGAGCAGGCTACCTGCTGTACGACGGAGATGGCACGACCCGCTTCAATTCGGGGAACGTTGTACGCTACAACATTTCGCAAAATGATGGCCGGCGCGGTGACACCGCAGTAGGCGGCATTAACATCGGTGGAAATGTCAAGAATCTGGATGTTTACCAGAATACGATTTTCATCACCAAGACGAGTTCGGGAGCGATCGTGCCCGCGATCAACATCGCAAAGTATGGGGCAGCCACCTCGCCGACCGCGATCCGCATACTGAACAACATTTTCTACACCGACAACGGTGGTCGTCTGGTCCTGAAAAATTCGAATGTCACTGGCGTAATCACATTTCTGAACAACGACTACTACAGCGCCGACGGCGCGTTCAATGTTAGCTGGAACGGAACAACCTACACGACGCTGGCCGCCTGGCTTGCTGCTGTCACCACGCAGGAAAGATATGACAAGGATGGAAACGGCATCGCCGAAATCGTCGCATTCAACGTCGATCCAAAACTGGTCCTGGCCGGTGGTGGCGGAACCTTTGGCGATGCGGACATGCTGGCATTGCTGAATGCGTACCGGCTTCAGGCGAATTCACCACTGATTAATGGCGGTTTGAATCTTCAGGCCGCGTTTGGAATCGTGCCGGGAACACACGATTTTTTCCTGATCCCCATCCCGCAGGGCGTTGCATTTGACATCGGCGCGAGCGAAGTGCCCGAGCCAACCATGTTGGCGCTGCTGGCCGCTGGAGCAGCGATCTTCGCATTCCGCCGGCGCCGTGCTGCATGAAAGCGCAACGTAGATCGTTGCATTTGCGCGGTTTACTGCTCGAGTTCCCCCAGTTTTCGCCGAACCAACTCCGCCCTGCGGCGGCCGACTTCCAAAAGCCACCGTTCAATATCAGCCCCTTCGCCGCTGGCGATGAGATCGAGCAATTTCTGGAGTTCCGCTTGCATTTGTCCCGCCGCGGCGAGCAGATTTTCGCGATTATCGAGAAAAATATCCCGCCACAACCCCGGATCACCGGACGCAATGCGCGTCGCATCGATAAACCCTGGCCCGGCAAGGTCGATCGACGCATCGCTCTGGCACGCCACGATCGACGCCGCCACGGCATGCGGCAGATGGCTGACCAGCGCCACGAGCCGATCGTGGTCGGCCGGCGAATGGTGGCTGATTATCATTCCCAGCGAACGCCAGTAATTCGCAACCGATTCGACGGCGGCCGCGTCCGATTTCTCGACCGGCGTGACGATGCATCGCCGTCCCTGAAACAAATCCGCCCGCGCAAACTCCACGCCGCGTTTTTCGCTCCCGGCCATCGGATGGCTGCCGACAAAATGGGAATGACCCGGAAGGATCTTCGCAGCCAGCGCCGCAACAGACCCTTTGGTGCTGCCGACATCGGTGACGAT
>JBBQCK010000107.1:0-7643 GCA_038318605.1 Tepidisphaerales bacterium
CTTCAGGACACGGGCGACGCCGATTTTTCCGGCACGATCGAGCAGATTGGCTTTGCCGGCCCGGTGGTGCGCGTCTACGTTCGCCGCAATGGCGATCAACCAAACGCCGATGCCGTCGAGGTGGCTGTGCCGTACGAGGAATATCGCTCGCTTGGCGTCAAACAGGGGGATAAAATCTTCGTGAAAGTCCGCCGCGCCCGCGTGTTTGTGGAGGATTATTCGATTTGACGCAGTGGGCAGCAAAAGTATGAGCTTCTGTTTTCGAGTCCCCCAACCGGGTTCCCCATGCAATTTGATCACGTCGCGCTCCCGTCATCGGACATTGCCGCCAGCGTTGCCTGGTATCAGCAGCGCTTTGGCGCGGAAGTGCTATATCAGGATGCAACCTGGGCGTTCATGCGAATTGGCGGCGTGAAGGTTGCGCTGGTGACGCCAACACAGCATCCGCCGCATATTGCGGTGCGGGTGGATGCGTCTCAGCTCAAGACGGCCGCCGTGTTGGCAAAAATTTCCATCGATTCCCACCGCGATGGCACGACGGGCATTTATATCAACGACCCATTCGGCAATGCCGTCGAACTGATCTGCTACCCGCCAGGCCAGACGCCTTATGAATCCGCCGACGCGCCGGCCGGCAAATGAGCCACAAACCATTCCGCCCCGAATGCCTCGCGACCATACAAGAGCAGCGCCGCGCGGGCCACGGGCGTTAAGTTCGTATTTTGCGACAATTCCTCGGCTATGCATTCGCACGTTGCGGCGATCGCGTACAGCGCGCCGTGTTCGGCCGGGTCCATGCGGCGCTCCAACTCGTCGCGGCCGGCGCAGGTATTCACCACGAAAATCAATTCCGGCTGTCGCAGGTCGAGATCTTCGACCAGGCCCGCGCAATGCATTGTCAGGATTTCTTCGGCGCTCAGGTTCAACTCTTCCCGCAATTCGCGCATCACGCCGGCAAACACATCTCCGTCATCGCGCGGTTCAAGCGCCCCGGCAAACGGATGCAGCCGGGAGGGGTAATACGCGACACAATCACTGCGCTGGCCGAAAAGCAGCATTCCGTCGGCCGACCGCAGCGCGCTGCTCACACCCACCGGATTCGCCAGCGCGCCCAGTCCAAAATCGTTGGCCCATTCGGGATGCGTCAGATTCGTTCCGACAAACGCTTTGTACCCAGTCAGACTCATAGACAGATTCAACCGCGCCGGCGTTGCAGACCAGGATTCCAGGCGGCACATCGGACCATCAAACAACGCTACGCCCGGCCGGGCGAGCGTTTCTCGCCATGCGCGATCGATTTCCAGCCCTTGCTCCGGCGTCGGGCGATGGGTTGAATCCCGCCATTCGACGACTACATCCCCTCGCTTCCATCCTCCCAAGGCGTGAAATTTCAGCATCGAAACGGACAATATCCGGCGAGGCGGGCCTTGCAAATCTATTCCAGAAAGCCAGCGAGCGATTTGCCCGAAGAATGTACGCAAGCGCATCTAAGCACTTCGCTTACATGAAATCATATAATTTATACAGAAAATATAGGAGATAGGGATTGCCACGGCCTGCGGCCATACCTATTGTCTGTTTGGCTGAAGGTGCATGAATTGCGGCCGGCTAGTGGCGAACCGACGTGTTCCCACGGGGCGTTTGCCATGAAGATTTTTTTGCTGCTGCTGGCGTTCTGTCTGATGAGCGTCTGGGGTCTTCTAGGCTCCGGAACCACCGAGGACCGCGAGGCAGAACAGATCCTCAATGTATCGTACGACTCCACGCGTGAGTTGTACGAACAACTGAATCAACTTTTCGCCCAGCGTGAAGCCGCAGCCGGACGTCGTATTCGTGTCGAGCAATCGCACGCGGGGTCAAGCAAACAGGTGCGCGCCGTGCGCGACGGACTACAGGCGGACGTGGTGACGCTGGCGCTTGGGTCGGACATCACCACGCTCGAGCAGGTGGGTCTGATCCATTCCGGCTGGGATAAGCGCCCATACAACGCCAGCCCATATGCATCAACGATCGTGCTGCTTGTCCGACGCGGCAATCCAAAGCACATCGCGGATTGGGGCGATCTCGTCCGCCCGGGCGTTTCGGTGATTACGGCAAATCCGAAAACAAGCGGTGCCGCACGGTGGGCCTTTCTTTCCGCGTGGGCTTTTGGCGCGGGCCTTTGCCCGCAGGTGATGTATCAGCCGAATATGCCCGCCGCGACTCGGCCAGGCGATGGCGAAGGTTCGGCCTTGGAATCGCCATCGTGCCTGCTGGAGAGCGAAAGCGCCCGACAGTTCGTTCGCGCGCTGTATGCCAATGTTCCCGTGCTGGACACCGGCGCGCGCGGCAGCGTCGTGACGTTCGCACAGAAGAAGATCGGCGATACGCTCATTGCCTGGGAAAGCGACGCCTGGCTGGCGCGTCAGGAATTCGCCGAAGCTGGTTTTGAAATTGTCTACCCGAGCGCAACCATGCTGGCCGAACCCCCAGTGGCGATTGTCGATT
This sequence comes from Tepidisphaerales bacterium, assembly GCA_038318605.1. Classification (GTDB taxonomy): domain Bacteria; phylum Planctomycetota; class Phycisphaerae; order Tepidisphaerales; family Tepidisphaeraceae; genus JBBQCK01. Next base: position 2,488 of record JBBQCK010000107.1, read on the forward strand.
CGGTGGTCGATGCGCGCGGCACGCGGGCGGCCGCTGAGGCGTATCTTCAATTTCTGTATACGCCTGAGGCTCAAAACCTGATCGGGTCTTTGCATTATCGCCCGCGAGACCCGGATGCCGCTGCCCGATATGCCACCGATCTGCCAACGATTCCCGTCTGGACTATCGCCGAGTTTGGCGGCTGGAGCGTAGTTCAGTCGCGATTTTTTGGCGAGGCCGGCGAGTTTGACCGGATTTATCAGCGAAAATAAACGCGGCGCACAAATACGCGCCAAAGCCGCCGATATCGCCCCCAATGTCGCGGCCGCAATTGAGGCGATAAAGTGCACTCGCCACGCGACAAGGAACGGACATGGCCGACTCTTCACGCCGCGTATTACCGGGTTTGGGCCTGACCCTCGGCTTCACCGTTTTTTACACCTCTGTACTGGTGGTGATACCGTTGGCGGCGCTGGCCATGAAATCCGCGCAGATCGGATGGGGTGGATTCCTGCGCGCCGCAACGACAAGCGAAGCGCTGTCGGCGTATCGCGTTAGCTTTCTGACGGCATCGGCCGCGATGGTTGTCAATTCCATATTTGGACTGATCGTTGCGTGGGTGCTGGTGCGATATCGCTTCCCCTGCCGGCGGCTGTTTGACGCACTGGTCGATTTTCCATTCGCTCTGCCGACGGCCGTCTCGGGCCTGACATTCGCCAGTATGTATGCCGCCGACGGCTGGTTCGGCCGGCTGGGGGTCTGGTTCGGTTCCACGCCGCTCTGGCCGGCGGCCGCGTGGCTGTGGAACCTCCTCGCACATGCAACCAACGCCGCATTACCCGCGTGGGATGCCATCGCGCGCATCGGTAACCGTATAATCGCCATCGTCGGTCTGCCAGCAATTCTGGCCCCGGCCGGCCGGCTCGGCGATGCATCGCCGAATTTCCTGGTGTTGAGTAACACCAACTGGGGCATCGTCATCGTCCTTATTTTCGTCGGGTTTCCCTTCGTCGTCCGCGCCGTGCAACCAATTTTGCAGGATCTGGACAAGGAGGTCGAAGAGGCCGCCGCCGGCCTAGGCGCAAGCCCGCTCACTGCTTTTCGCCGCGTGATTTTCCCCGCGATCACCCCCGCGTGGCTGAGCGGATTGGCCCTGAGCTTCGCACGCGCGATCGGCGAATACGGTTCGGTCGTGTTCATCGCGGCCAATATCCCTGGCAGATCGCAGATCGCGCCACTGCAGATCATGTCGCAGCTTGATTCATTTCGATATTCACAGGCCACCGCCATCAGCGTGGTGCTATTAAGCGCGTCGCTCGCCGTGCTTCTGTTCATCAATGGCATCGAGTGGTGGATGCGCCGTACGACTCGGTAAACGCCAAAGTTTATATTGTAATGATACAGAAGATGATTAATACGACCGCCGCGGCGCCCAGAAACGCAGCATCGCCGCGCATTACAAACCAGAGGGTGGATGTGCGGGCAGCGCTTGGCCGAATCCTCCTCACAACGTTGGCGGGAGGGTTTCTCATCATCTTTATTTTTGCGCCCGTATTGAATGTCTTTCACCAGGCGTTTGGCAAGCCGGATATTGGCCTGAGCGAATCATCGCGTGCATCTCTTCTGAAAGGATTACACGCCTATCGCGACTGCTTTTTCCCGTTGCCCGCCCCGGCGGAGAACGAGATTAAGGCTGCGCGATTGTCGCCGGGCGACGTGCGCCTTTTGCATCGCCGCGTCGAACAGGCCGCCAAAACGCGCCAGGCGATCGCAATGACGCTGCGCACCGTCGCCATCATCGTTCCGATCAACGTGGCGTTTGGCCTTTGTGCCGCATGGGCAATCGCCAAGTTTCGCTTTCGCGGCAGATCGTTGCTGCTCAGCGTCATCGACCTGCCGTTCAGCGTCTCTCCCGTCGTCGCCGGGCTGATCTTTATTCTTCTGTTCGGCGCGCAGGGCTTTTTGGAATTGTGGGATGTGCCGCAGTCGGCCGGCGGCATTATTGTTTTGCTATTCATTCCAATCAGCATCGCGCTCGCCGCGTCGCTTTGGGTGCTGGCCAATCTCATGGCGCGCCTGACCAACAGGCGTAAGGAAAACACTCCAAGTGCAACCGCCCCAACCGCACAGATCGCGCGCGCCCGCCTGCGATGGCTACTTGGCCTCGCGGCGGTGTTGATGGTTCTCAGCATCATCCATGCCTTGCATCCGGTGGCGATCGATCTGCAATGGCTGCGCCCATCGCATTGGCGCATGCCCGATCCGCGAAGCCTTCAATGGCGCGGCTTTGAACATGGCTTGCCAATCGTCGCCGCTCGCCATTATCGCGGGATCATTTTCACGCCCATCGCGATATTCATCGCGTCGGCTTTTGTGACGTTCCCGTTTGTCGCCCGATCCGTCATTCCATTGATGGAAGCACAGGGCAGCGATGAGGAACAGGCTGCAATAAGCCTTGGCGCATCCGGCCTGCAAACATTCTGCCGAGTGACGCTGCCCAACGTTCGATGGGCGCTGTTTTACGGCGTGATTCTCTGCGCCGCCCGCACGATGGGAGAGTTTGGCGCAGTGTCAGTGGTCAGCGGCGACGTGGACTCCAACCAAACGATGCCGCTGCGCATCGAAAAGCTATTCCAGAGTTACAACAACCAGGCGGCGTTCGCCCTTGCGTCACTGCTGACGGGCGTGGCGATGGTGGTTCTGATCGTCAAAGCAATCGTCGGCCGCCGCGCCGCGTGGCGATAGTCGTGTCATCATCGCCGCACGATTGTTGGCTGGTGCAAGTATTGCCGCCCCGTTGTACGGCGCAAGTGTGATCGCCCCACTGGGTGGCACGATATCGGCTTCTCAATACCCGTGCCTGTGCGTCCATCCAGAAACAGCGCCAAGTGCGATCAATCGAGCATGCATTCGCCCGCAAGAATCCAGTTCAACGCCCCTCAACTGTTTTCGCCGGCACATTAAAGCCCGTGACCGGCCCGCTCGATGAATCGAAGAACAGCAGAATTCCAATCCATAACTGTGCCGCCGCGGCCAGAATCAATAGCGGAGCCACAATCGCCAGAACAATCCCGCGCCGGCGCATGAATCTCATAGTCAGCGCAAGGAGGATCGGCAGGACCACGATCGCCGCCCCGGCGACGGTGTGAAATCGCAGTCGCATCGGCGCGCCGCCGTCTTCCTCACGCATATTCCACAACGCCTTCAACGCCGGCCAGCGCCATACGCCCACCATCCACAGGCCGGCCGCCAATGCTGCCAGCGCCACGGCGGAATTGAGAGCCCAGAATCGTCCGGCCGGCTGTTCGGGCGGCTCGGTCACAATGATGTCGCGCTGTACAACCACCATCGAGCCGCGATCACGCGGCGCATCCGGCCCCGGCGTCACGGCCACCGCAAGCGCGGCTATGTCCCCCTCGGTCCCGGCAACGAGATCGGTCGATGTAAATTCCGCCGCCTGCCGCCGCCCCACAACCACCGCCCGAACCGAGGCCGCCGCCGCCGCCAGCGTCAATGCAAAGGTCAGCCCGGCCAACGCCAGATGCACCTGCATCGGCGGAAGAAAATATTTTGCCTGGCCCTCGGTGGTTTTCTCGTCATCGTCAAGCGGCGCTTGCCATGGCGGCGGGCCATCGGATGGCTGATAGACCGCCGTCTGGAATCGATAGACCGATTCGCCGCCATGCCAGCTTGCGCGCCCGAGCACGGTAAGGCCAAAAACCAGCAGCAGCAGGCAGGGAGCATACACTCGCCCGCGCCAACGATCGGAGCATGCAACATACGCGCACACGACAAGTAAAAACCCAAGTGTGACGGCGCTGTTGTTCCACAAATGATCCGAAAGGAACTTCCATTCATCGTGATTCCAAGCATCGGCCGGCCGATTGAGCGGGCTCTGAGCCTTTTGCGTCACCCATGGGCCATCGCCCTCCGGCGAAACAACCTCTTTGTACGCATACATACCGCTGGTCGCGGCTGGGACCGCCAGAATCGCGCCGAGAAGAATCATCCAGCGCGCCCCAATGCGCACCGTCGATCGCCGGAACACCAACCCCGCGAGTTCGAGAAAAACCCCAAGCGTCAGCAACGCGATCGGATAATGCACCAGCAGGGGGTGCCAGTTCGGACGTATCATGACGTGCTCGGCGAGAAGTGGCGGCATCACTCTTTTGTACCTTCACTGTCTACTGGAACCAACATCCCGCCGCGCCCTGCGCCAGCGCATTTCCTGCGCGACCTGTTTGAACTGAGAGACTACGATCGAAAACACCCATGAGAAAGCTAGCAGAAATATGCATTCATCGGCCGGTATTCGCCACCATGCTCATTCTGGCGATGGTGGTCGTCGGCGCCGCCAGCTACTACCGCCTCGGCGTTGATCGACTTCCGTCGGTCGATCTGCCCACCGTTTCGATCCGCACCGCGCTCAATGGCGCCAGCATTGAAGAAGTCGAGACAGAGGTTTCGCAGCCGATCGAGGAAGCGGTCAATACCGTCGAAGGAATCGAGGAATTGCGCTCGATCAGCGGACCTGGCAGCAGCATCGTCATCGCCACCTTCAAGCTTGATCGAAACATCGACGTGGCCGCACAGGACGTGCGCGATCGTGTGGCGGCCGTCGTTCGCAAGCTGCCGGACGATGTCGATCCGCCGGTCATTACCAAGCGCAACAACGACGACGACCCCATTATGACCATGGCCCTTTCCGGGCCGATGACGCTGCGCGAACCGCGCTACAGCAGTGGTATCAGGCAATCCCGTTCGCGGAGATGAAACGCAGCGACTATGACGACTTTACGAGGCCGCCAGAATGACTTCGACACTGAGATCTGTTAAGGGATCGTGCCTGTTGCTTGCGGTCGCCTTATCGGCCTGCGCGCCCGCCACGAGCCACGGGGCGGTCCCCGACGTGGAATCTCGACGCGCAACGGTACGTGCCTGTCAGATCGTGAGCGAGATCGACGGGCGGCTGCGTCAGGCTGATCCCGCCACGCGGCCCGCGCTTGCGGCCAAGGCGATCGACGAACTTGAGCGCGCAGTCGGCCCAGGCCATAGTGGCGCGGCATCTGGTCTCGTGTGGTACCTCCGAGCGCGGTTAGCTGAGCTTGCGGGGCGGCCTGCGGAGACTGCGGACATGCTGCACCGCTGTGTGTTGGAAGACGGACTTGTCGCCGAGG
>JBBQCK010000108.1:0-7634 GCA_038318605.1 Tepidisphaerales bacterium
CGGCGCGATCCGCCTTGATGAGCATGATGTGCGCGACATCCGCGTCGCGGACGTTCGTCGGCACATCGCACTGGTGTTGCAGGAAAGCGTGGTCCTGCCGACCAGCGTCGCGGAAAATATCGCCTATGGCGCGCCGGATGCGAGCGCGGAGCGCATTCGCAAGGCGGCGGAGATTTCCGGCGCGGCATCATTCATCGAAAAGCTGCCGAACAAATATGCTGAGATGATCAGCGAGTCGGGACAAAATCTTTCGGGCGGCCAGAAACAGCGCATCAGCATTGCCCGCGCGCTGTTGACCGAGGCGCCGGTCATCATCATGGACGAGCCAACGAGCGCGCTCGATCCACTGCACGAGCAACTCATCATTGAGACGCTGGAACGCATCAAGGGAATGCGAACGATCATATTGGTCAGCCATCGCCTCAGTACGGTGGCGGGCTGCGACCAGATTTTTATGATGGAGGACGGGCGCATCGTAGAGCAGGGCACCCACGACCAACTCGTCGCCAGACGCGGCAAATATTTCGACATGGCAAAACACCAGATGCGTCTGGATGAACGCCCGGCGGGGACGAGAACGGATCGGTGATGTTTACGGGTATAATGTTTTTTCGGAGGCCATCCAATGACTCTGGTTGCGGATTTGGAACAAATTGCAGTTCATCCGGCCCCTGTCGAACCCAGCGACCGACTCTGGACGCGCAAGGAATATCATCTCCTCGCCGACAAGGGCTTTTTTGACAGCCAGAGGGTTGAGCTGATTGAGGGAAGGATTATCGAGATGCCTCCGCAAAAGGTGCCGCATGCGCTTGCGCTGGAACTCGTAAGTCGTTTCTTGTATCGCAACTTCACCGCGGGTTTTCGGGTTCGTATTCAGATGCCGTTTGTTGCTTCTTCTGGTTCCGAGCTTGAGCCGGATGCATTGCTGGTCCGCGGCGATCCGCGTGACGGATCGACCGAACACCCCACTACCGCCGATCTGGTAGTCGAAATTGCCGAGACGAGTCTTCGCCACGATCGCCGCAAGGCAATCCTGTATGCTGGAAGCGGAGTAAGCGAATACTGGATAGTAAATCTCGTTGATCGCACGTTGGAAGTGCATCGTGATGCGGTCGGCACGCCAACATCAATGGGCTATCGCACCGTGCAGACGCTGGCGGCCAGCGACGCCGTGCGACTGGTGGTTAATCCAAGCTTGGAACTCAAAGTTTCCGACATTCTGCCGTAACACGCAGCCCGCAGACATTTGTTCTTGGGCTATTGCGATTCGGCTCTCGCTTTTTCCACGTCAGAAAACACGATTCCCATGCCACCGTCGCAAAAACTTCGCATCATCGTCGGTGGTCTGGTTGGACAGTTTCCGCTGGGAGGGGTGGCGTGGGATTATTTTCATTATGTCCTTGGGCTGCATCAGCTCGGGCATGATGTTTATTACCATGAAGATACGTGGGTTTGGCCGTTCGATCCGATCAAACGGTATCCGACGGATGATCCCGGGCACACGGCCGGATTTATCAAAAAATTTTTCGATGACTACGCGCCCCAACTGTCCGAGAAGTGGCATTACCGGCTTCTGCACGACAAGGCGTTTGGCATGTCGGTCGAGCGATTCGATGAAATCGCACGATCGGCGGATATTTACCTGAATGTCAGCGGGGCGTGCTTTTTCCCCGACTCACTTTCGCCGCGATGCGTGAAGGTCTTTCTCGATACGGACCCGGGATACAATCAGATCATGCTCCAGGAGCGCCACGCGTGGAGCGCAAACATCGATCGCTGGTGCGATCAGGTTCGCTCGCATGATCGTCACCTGACCTATGCCGAGAATATTTATGGCGATGATTGCCTCGTGCCGCGCATGGGTTTCGACTGGCGGCCGACTCGATGTGTTGCGACGCTGGCGGAGTGGGCTGCCATCAAAGACGCGCCGCCGGCCGATTCATCGCCCTTTACCACGATCATGACCTGGGACTATTTCAAGGGCGCGCTCACGTGCGATGGCGTTGAATACCGCACCAAGGTTTATGAGTTCGAGCGATTTGCGGAGATACCTCGCAATACGGATGCGCCGCTTCAGGTGGCGATCGGCGGACACAAGACGCCAGTAGAGGAATTGAAAGCGGCTGGATGGGAACTGGCCGACGCGCATTCCTCCACACTGACTCCGCAGTCATATCAGCGGTTCATTGCCGAAAGCCTGGGTGAGTGGTCTGTTGCGAAAAATGTTTACGTCGCCATGCATACCGGATGGTTCAGTTGTCGAACCGCATGTTATCTGGCGGCCGGCCGGCCAGCGGTTGTGCAGAATACGGCCTGGACTCGCTTTTTGCCTTCGGATGCCGGCCTTCTCGCATTTGACACGATGGAGCAGGCAGTCGATGGGTTGAACCGTGTTCGAACCGATTACGCCCGGCACCGCGACAAAGCCTACGCCGTCGCGCGCGAATTCCTTGCCCCCGATCGAGTGCTGCCCCCCATGATCGACGCCATTTTTGCGTCGTCGCACACAACCGCGCCGCTGGCGCCTGGTATGCCGAAGGACAACTTTAATCCCCGCTGAACCATGACGCGTCGGCTTACCATCGTCGTCGGGGGTTACATCATCGCCTACCCGTTTGGGGGGATGACGTGGCATCATTTGAACTACCTGCTCGGCCTGCATGAACTGGGGCATGAGGTTGTTTTCCTTGAAGATTCATCCTCGTACTCCTATCCGTTTGATCCCGAGCGCAATTGCTTCGACATCGCCAGCAGTTACGGCCGGCGTTATCTCGCAAGCACGTTTGAAACATATGGCCTTCAAATTCCATGGTGCTATTTTTCCGAGTTTGAAAATCGCCATTACGGTTTGAGTCGTGAAGAACTTCACGCCGTATTGAAAAGGGCCGATCTCTTCATCGCCGCCAGCGGCGTTACGCCGCTGCGGGCCGATCGCCCGCGGGCGCGGTGCAGTGTTGTCATTGACACCGATCCCGTATTCACGCAGCTTCGAATGATGGCCGACCCCACGTTCGTGGCGTATTTCAAATCGTTCGACGCGGCCGCGACGTTTGGCCGGCTAATTGGAACGCCCGATTCGCCGCTACCGACTCATGGAATCGATTGGATCCCCCATAATCAGCCTATTGCGCTGCGACATTGGCATATGAACCCGCCCGCGAATGGCGCATTCTCCACGATTGGCAAATGGGATCACAACGCGCGCGATTTTGTTTTTGGTGGAAGGCGTTTTCGATCGAGCAAGGGCGTCGAACTGTTGAAGGTGATTGATCTGCCCGGACGCACAGCGTTGCCCTTGAAAATGGCGATGGCGCAGATGCCGGCGGACCTGCGGAGCCGCTTCGAGTCGGCCGGCTGGATACTCGATGACCCGGTTGCAGCGACCGCCACATGCCAGGCATTTCAAAATTACCTTTGCGACAGCGCAGGCGAATTTACAGTTGCGAAGGAAATCTACGCCGGCCTGCCGAGCGGGTGGTTCTCCGATCGCAGCGCCGCCTATCTCGCGTCCGGCCGGCCGGTGGTGACGCAGGAAAGTGGTTTTTCCCGCTGGTTGCCGACCGGAGAGGGGCTGCTTAGCTTTTCAACAGTTGAACAAGCGGCGACGGCGCTGAAGGATGTCGCGGCCGATTTGCCACGCCATGGCAGGGCTGCCCGGCAGATCGCCGAAACGTATTTTGACTCCAGACAGGTGCTTAACGATCTCATCGATCGAGTGTTATAGCATTTGCGAATGCGACAACGCCGAGCGATGAATTGCGGTAGAATGCGCCAGCGGGCACCAACGGCCCGCGCGAGCGAGGGCTGATCCATGGCTGACACTCCTGATATTCCCACCAACCCGTTTCAGGCCTATGTGCCGTCGCGCGAGGATCCGTTTGGCGCCCGGCGGCTGGGCCATGTATTGCGGCGATGCGCATTTGGCGCCGATCCACAGTGGCTCGATCGCTTTAATGGGAAAACGCCGCGAGATGTGATCGACTGGCTGCTCGACTATAAGACGGACACCGATGAACCCTTCACAGGCCGGCTTATCCCGGGGCTGAATTTTCCCTTCAAATCCGGCCGCGACGTTCAGAACTGGTGGACGTATCGCATGCTGGAATCGCCGCGGCCGTTCCAGGAGCGAATCGCGCTCTTCTGGCATGGCCATTTTGCTACTGCCATAAGCAAGGTTGAGCAGGCGATGCCGATGCATGCGCAGATCGAGCTTTTTCGCCGCGGTGGGCTGGGCAATTTTCGCGAACTGTTGATTGCCGTTGGACGCGACCCGGCCATGCTGATCTGGCTGGATGGAAGATTCAACCACAAGGGAAAACCGAACGAAAATTACGGACGCGAGGTGATGGAACTGTTTACGCTCGGCATCGGCCACTACACCGAGCAGGACGTGAAGCAACTCGCCCGCGCATTTACAGGGTGGGAGCTGCGCAACGGCGAAGCGCATTTTAATGCGCAGAGTTTTGATTCCGGCGACAAGACGATCTTCGGCCAGACCGGCAACTTCAACGACACCTCGGCGGTCGATCTGATTCTGTCGCAGCCCGAGGCGCCGCGATTTATTGCGTGGAAACTACTTCGCGAGTTTGTGCATCCACATCCTGAAACGGCGCACATCAACTATTACGCCGCCCGCCTGACGTACAATCAGTGGGAGCTCAAGCCGGTCATGCGCGAATTGCTCTCGAGCCGGTTGTTTTTCAGTGACTACGCCTACCGCGCCCGTATCAAAAGCCCGGCCGATATATGCATTGGAGGCGTGCGCGCCGTCGGCGGCACGGCGTCAGCGGATTTTGTCACTCGCTCAATGAGCGAAATGGGCCAGACGCTCTGCAATCCGCCGACGGTGAAAGGATGGGATGGCGATCAGAACTGGATCAACGCCAACACCGTTCTGCTGAGGTTCAATTTTGGCCTGGCGATGGCGACGCAGCGCAGCAGCAAGGGCGGCGACGAGGCGTTTGCCGAGAAGGTGAATCTTTTTGACCACCTGACGTCGCTCAACCTGCGCACGGCGGAGCAGATCATCAACCACTTCGCAGGGCTGCTGCATGACGACCAGTTGGGCGACGACGTTCGCCAGCGATTGCTGGACTACATGAACAAGGGCCAGAACCCAAAGGTGAAACAATTCGTTTTCGATCCGCCCAGTGTCAACAGCAAGGTTCGAGGCATCATTCACCTGATGATGGCAATGCCGGAGTACCAGTTGTGTTGAGTCGCTCTTCGCGGCGACGTTCGATCGTGACGCTGCTGTTGATTGCCGGCGCATCGTGCATCACCGCACTGGCGATGGACGGGTGCGAACAGGCGCCGCCACCCCTGACGCGCGAACAAGCGGCGATCCAGCGCCCGCCGGACCGCATGCGCGTGCTGTTCATCGGCAACAGCCTGACGGCGCGCAATGGCGGACAGGACAACCTGTTCAATTCGCTGCCAACTGACCCCGGCCAGCGCCCGCCATTTGCCCAGGCCGTGACACGCGAGGGGCAATCGCTCGATGGACATTATCGCAAGGGCACCGCGGTTCAGAAAATTCGCGAGGGCGCATGGGATGTAATCGTGCTGCAGGATCACAGTGCAGAGGCGATCGAAGCTCCCGATCTAATGGCCGATGCCATACGCCATTTCGTGGCGGAGGCGCATGCCGTGGGCGCGCAGCCGGTGCTTTTCATGACCTGGGCGCTCAAACAGCGCCCGGACCGGCTCGCGATCATCGCGGGCAAATACCGCGCGCTAGGCGACGAGTTGCGTTGCCCGGTCGCCCCGGTCGGACTGGCGTTCGAAACATCGCTGCGACTGCATCCGGATATCGAGCTTTATGAAAAGGATGGAAGGCACCCCTCCCCGGCCGGGTCATTTCTGGCGGCGTGCGTGATTCACGACACAATCTATAATCACGCGTTGAGGGACAACGCGGCCGCCATGGCACCATTGCCTCACGGCAAATCGCTTAGGCTGCCGCCGCAGCAATCGGAAGCGCTGCAGCAGGTCGCATGGCAGACGGTTGAAGCGCTGGAGCCATCCATCGCGGTGCGCAGCGCGGCGGCCGCCGCCGCACTGCCGGCGATTATTTCGCGCAAAGACTTTAAAGCCCAATGACCCAGACACCGTCGAGCGAGAAATCGGTTACGCCGCATCCGCATCTGATAAAATGGATCGTGCTTGGCCTGCTGTGCGCGGCTCTCGTGGCGGGCGGCGCCTATCTGCTTGTGCGCCGCGCCCATGATCGAGCCGGCCGGCCGGCAGGGCCGGATGGTTCGGCGCTGTCACTTGATTGCGGAAACGGCGCGATGATGGAACTGGCGCGCATCCCCGCTGGAAATTTTGCGATGGGGAGCGATCCGAATCTCGATCCCAACGAAGATCCCTCGGAGGAGCCACGGCATAACGTGACGTTCCCCCGCGATTTCTGGATGTCGCGCACAGAAGTTACTGAAGGGCAATACATTGCCGTGATGGGACAGGGCAAGGCCGATTTTTCCGGCACACCAAACCTGCCGGCTATTGGCGTTAGTTGGGAGGAGGCTGGCCACTTTTGCGATAATCTGTCCGCGAAGACCGGCCGAAAAGTGCGCCTGCCCAGCGAAGCCGAATGGGAATATACCTGCCGGGCCGGCACCCAGACGCCCTATGCGTTCGGCGAATCGCTCGGGGCCGATCAGGCGTTTTTCAAGACCCTCGCCGTTGCGGATCCCAAGACATTGCCCAGGCCAGTCGGCAGCTACAAGCCCAACGCATGGGGCCTGTATGACATGCACGGAAATGTCGCCGAGTGGGTCGCGGACACAATGCATGCCGATTACTCCGATGCACCCGCCGACGGCAGCGCATGGACCACAGGCCCAACCGATCAGATGCGCGGATATCGTGGCGGCTCGTGGAACAATGCGGCGATCGAATGCCGCAGTGCTTCTCGCTTTGCCGGTAGGCAGGACGTCTTCCGCGTGCGGTTCGTGGGCTTTCGCGTCGTTGTTGAAGTGCGCTGAATGCGTTCGTATTAACTTCTCTTCAAACTGACATCGTGACTGCATCCACGCTGCCACATCCTCACATCGAACAGCCGCGAGACGAGGCTTTTCTTCCGCCGGTCGAAAAGCCCGGCCGCATGGCCTATGGCGACGCCATTCGCGTGCTGGGAACTGTAGCCGTCGTGATTGGCCATAATGCCGACCTGCCGGCCTATTGCGGTGCTGCACCTACGTTTTCACTGAACTGGTGGGTCAATAATGTCGTCAATGCAGCCAGCCGCTGGGCCGTACCGCTCTACATCATGCTCAGCGGCGCCCTTTTGCTTCATCCGGGCAAATCCGAAAACCCTGTAGTCTTTTATCGCAAGCGCCTGGCGCGCATCGGCGTGCCGCTGGTGTTTTTTACGCTCTTCTTCATGGCGTTTGCAGTTTATTACACAACATGGGGCACTTGGAAGACGGCTCTGGTTGATCTGGCGGCCGGTCGGCCTTACATGCACATGCACTTCATATTCCGCATCGCGGGGCTCTATGCGTTCACCCCGATGTTGCGGCTGTTCATCCGGCATGCGCCGCGGACATTGCTCGTACTGACCGTTGCCCTTCTGCTGGTGATGTCGTCAATCGATAGCGTTCTCAACGGAATTCGCGGCGCCGAATCAA
>JBBQCK010000109.1:0-7615 GCA_038318605.1 Tepidisphaerales bacterium
TTTAATGTTGCGCGTGGTGCTGCATAGGCTTATGCGCTTCCGATTGCAACGGATAAAATACCTGAACCGGTGGTACTGGATTTGCCAATGGTATGGTCGGGAGGGTAACGGGTAGGCTGTCCGTTGCCTAGTAACCGGGCAATTCACGACGAATTGTGAAAAGAGAGTGAAACTTTGCCGGATAGATTGACAGTTTCGCGTTCCGGTGAATAAATAGCGGTGCTCGGGCATCCACGGTGATCCAGGGCGGCCAGACAAGAGAGTGACGGAGACATGCGCGTTCTTATGCTCGGGTGGGAATTTCCACCCTTTATCAGTGGCGGACTTGGCACCGCGTGCTATGGCCTGACAAAGGCCATGAGCGCCATCGGCACCGACGTAATGTTTGTGCTGCCTCGTCCCGTTGCCACGCCCTTTTCGACGCATGTGCGTCTGGTCAGTCCGCGGCCGGACTCGCCGCTGGCGGCGCCGACCACGGAATTCCGCCTCGACGAATTTGAAAACGTCACCTTCCGAACAGTCCACGCGAACCTGAGTCCTTATCAAACACCGGCCGATTATCGCGCCGCGAGCGGCGCCAATCCGACGGCCGCCGCACCCGCCCCAACAACGCCCGTCACCGATTCATCCCAGACGCGCCCTCAGCCCGCACCATCGGCCGCCGCGGTATTGCCGGCCGACCCGAACGACCCGGGACATTACGCCGGCGATCTTTTCTCTGAGATTCAGCGATACGCCGCCTTGTCCGCCGAGGTCGCGCGCAATGAGGAAGTCGATGTGGTTCACGCCCACGACTGGATGACATTCCCCGCCGGCCTGGCGGTCGCCGGCATGAAAAACGTGCCGCTGGTCGTTCACGTTCACTCGACCGAGTTCGATCGCAGCGGCGTCAATGTCGATCAGCGCATATACGAGATTGAGCGCCGCGGTATGCACGGGGCAATGAAAATCATCGCAGTCTCACTGCTGACAAAAAACATCTGCGTTCACCACTACGGCATCCCCGAGGAAAAGATCGAGGTCGTCTACAACGCCATCGATCTCAACGGCAGCGGCTTTGACGAAGAGCGCTACAAGATCCACAACAACGAAAAAATCGTCCTTTTCCTCGGGCGCATCACCATGCAGAAGGGCCCGGAATACTTCTTGGCCGCCGCCCGCAAGGTGCTCGAGGTCATTGACAACGTGAAATTCGTCATGGCCGGCTCCGGCGATATGATTCGCCGCACCATCGAAATGGCCGCCGCCATGGGCATCGGCCACAAGGTGCTCTTCACCGGCTTTTTGCGCGGTCCGGACGTTGAGAAGGTCTTCAAGATGGCCGACCTGTACGTCATGCCCTCGGTCAGTGAGCCGTTCGGCATCGCGCCGCTCGAAGCGATGAGCCACGACGTTCCGGTGCTGATTTCCAAGCAGTCCGGCGTAAGCGAGGTTGTGAATCATGCTCTGAAGGTCGATTTCTGGGACATCGACGAAATGGCGAACAAGATCGTCGCCGTGCTGCGGCATCCGCCGCTGGCCCGCACGCTGCGGGAGCATGGTGCCATCGACGTGCGCCGCCGTACCTGGGCAGACGCGGCGCGGCAGTGCGTTTCGGTTTACGACGAGGCGATCGAAATGGTCGCCGGCGTGAATTGATCCCTCCGCCGCAATTTACTCGATCAAAATCAACTTTCATTTTTGCGATGTGTCCAACCGTGCCGCGCGCCGCTGGGGTTCGGCGCTGCGGCGCGCCGACGCTACCTCGCATGCAAGCGGGGCACGCAATGACACGCCTCCTTTCTAAAGTCGCCCGATATTTTCCGTACGGAAGTCTGACGCCGCGCGCCGAAAATCTATCGGCCTTTAGTGTTTTCGCGCTGCGGTCGTCGCGACAGCCGCCATCGCGCGAAGTGTCCGAGCGCGATCGAGCGGCGCGATAGGGCCGCGCTTTCGCGAGGTATTCATGCGCGATCAAGCGCGATGAATCTTGCGCGCCGCCAATCGCGCAGTCCGTGAGAGGGGGGGGTTGTTGTGAAAATTTTTGCCGCGCCCACAAATTTTTTTTCCGGCCAATCGCCCCCCGATCCGTCGCCCGCCATTGATGGGCACGCGCGCAGCGCGGCGCGCGCGGTTGATTCAGCCGCATTGCGGCCGCGCGCGCCAGAGCCCATGAAACAAGCAGCTTTTCTGATCTTTTGCTCAAATCTTATTGAAATACAACGTTTGTAGCATTCAAATGCCACCCGCGATTTTGAGCTGCAAACGCCGTCGCGTTTTCGGCGGTCGCTCGACGAAGTCTACCTGTAGCGGATAAAAATCTGTTGACTCCACATTTAGTGGGTCGTACATTTCCGGTTGAGAAAGGAGGTGACGTAGATTATGGCAAAGAAAGCAGCCGCTAAGAAGCCGGCCAAGAAAGCAGCCAAGAAGACCACCAAGAAGAAGAAGTAACTTCTTCTGACCGACGTTCGGCTCCCGTGGTGCGTCGGTCGTGTCTTTCGGCGATTCTGGCTAACACAGTCATTCAAACCGTTTCGGGCCTCGGCTCCAACTCAGGCCCGCGAAACACGAGAAAGCTTCCACGCCACGGCGGAGGCTTTCTTTTTTTTGTCGCGCGAACGATTTGCCGACCGCCGTCGGCTGGTGAATTGCAGTGCAACCCTGGCGGACTCCCATCCACGGCTGATGGGGATAGCTGCCGGAAATTAGGGGTTTGCCGCTTCTTCGGTGAAGCAAATTGTTGCCCACATCCGCGGACGGCACAGGGTCACTTCACTTTCGTACCCGAACGGCAATTCCGTTGCATCGCCGGCCTTCGGTTCTATATAGTGGGTCGCCGCGCGCCGATGTTCAATGGGTCGATCATCCAAGGAAGCTCGAGACCAAATGCGTTCAAATCACAGATTTAGTTTTTCCTCGTGCATCGCGCGATCGCGCTTGCATCGCGTTGGAATCCCATTGATCGTCGCCGCGGTGTTATTGCTGCCGGCCGGCCTTGTCGCTGCGAAGCGTGCCGCCACCCGGCCGGCAACAGCGCCATCTGAGCTTGCAACTGTCGATGCATTGATTGAACGCGCAATCGAGCGCGCGTCCACTCCCGCCACCGCGCCGGCCGCCCGCAGCCGCCCCGCAACACATCCCGCCCACGGTGCTGCCCCGGGCCTCGCCGGTTCATCGACAATGCCTTCCAGCACCGCAGCCCGGCATGTTCCCACGGCCGCCGAGCTGTTTCAAAAAATGCATGAGCAAAAGGTCGAACAGGCCGCGCTGCTCAAGGTCGCCTACATCGATCTGGATGAACCTGTGGCCGAGAAGCCGCCGGGATTTGCCCTGTTCGAGGGCACGGGCCTGACGCTGCATGGCGTGCTCGAGCGCCTGGCGATGGCGGGCGGCGACAAGGATGTTCGCGCGGTGCTGGTGCGCATCGGTGCAACCGGATTCAACCTGGCGCAGGCGGCCGAATTACGCGACGGTTTGATCGCGGTGCGGAAGGCCGGCAAGCGCATATTCGTCTACGCCGACTCGTACGACACACCGTCCTACGTCGTCGCAAGCGGCGCTACCGACATCTGCCTGCTTGAAGGTGGCGAGATCATGATCCCGGGCATCGGCATCGAAACAATGTTCGCAAAGGATCTGCTCGACAAGCTCGGCATCCAGGCCGACTATGTGCAGATCGGCGAGTTTAAAGGCGCCGACGAACAGTACACCCGCGCCGAAGCAAGCAAGGAGCTGCGCGGCGAAATGAACAAGCTCGTCGATGCGCTCTTCGGGCAGCTCGTCGATGGAATTGCCGCGGCCCGCAACATCCCGCGCAGCCGCGTGGAAGAATTGGTCGATCAGACCGTCGCCACCGCCAACGTAGCCCTCGAACGCGGCCTGATCGATCATGCGGTCGATGAGGATGGCCTGCGCGATCTGATGACCAGCGAGCTGGGTCACGACATCAATCTCGTCGCCGATTATGGCCTTCCGGAAAAGCCGACATTGGATTTCTCCAACATCTTCGTGTTGATGCAGCAACTCTCCCGCAAGGAACCCGAAGTCCGCCGCCCGGCGATTGCCGTGATTTATGCCCAGGGAATGATCGTGGACGGGTCGGCCGACAATGGCATCTTTGGCGGTTCCGAAACCATCGGCAGCGACGATCTTCGCAAGGCGTTCCGCGTCGCCAGCCGCGATGATCAGGTCGAGGCGATCGTGCTGCGCATCGATTCCCCCGGCGGAAGCGCGCTCGCCAGCGAGGCAATGTGGCAGGCGGCCCGCCGCGCCGCAGGCGACAAGCCGTTGATTGTTTCGGTCGGCTCGATGGCCGCCAGCGGTGGTTACTATCTCGCCAGCGCCGGCGATCGCATCTTTGCTGATCCCTCCGCCATCGTCGGATCGATCGGCGTCGTCGGCGGTAAGTTCGTCTTCAAGAAATTGTTTGACGAGACGCTTGGCCTGCACACCGAAACCTTCGCCCGTGGCCGAAACGCCGGCCTGTTCAGTTCGAGCGAACCCTGGAGCGACCAGCAGCGGCGCATGGTCACCAACTGGATGAAGCAGACCTACGACCAGTTCACCGACCGCGTCATGAGCCAGCGAAAAGGGAAGATCAAGGCAATCGACGACGTCGCCCGCGGCCGTGTGTTCGTCGCCCGCCAGGCGCTGGACCTGGGTATGGTGGATGAACTCGGCGGCATCGAAGCCGCCATCGCATACGCAGCCTCCGAGGCCGAACTCAAGCCGGGAACGTACGACGTCAAAGCCGTTCCCGCGACGCGCACGCTCGGCGATCTGCTACGCGGTGGCGATGGCGCGGATGCCGCGACGCCGTTGCGCATTTCAACCTCGGCGGCGCAGCTTGAAATCTTGAAGTCCCTAAGCCCCCAAGCCGCCAACATGCTGCGCCAGCACTTGCAGATGGCGCAAATCATGTCACGCCGTCCGATCATGCTGATGTCGCCATTGCGCGTAAATTGCAACTGATTTTCCGGCATTTTTTTCGTATCGGCTAATGCGACGGCCAGACCTGTTCACCAGTATGCGTCGGCCTCGCCGCCCACCACGACTGCAGTCCTGACCTCGTAGGCCGCTACCTTCGCGCTTTCTTCTCCGCGCATTCCGCAATTTCTATGCTCCCGATTATCGCAACGGCAGCATCGGCTTTCGCGTCGCACTCGATTTGGATTGATTCGTTGGCACACATCTTGCAATTCCCAATCGTGCCTCTCTGTCGTGTTCTGCTTCATGCGGACGCATTCATCGAGTTCCACGAAAGGAGCATTGCAAATGGTCGAATCCATGGCATTGGTTATCCCCCAGGCGGCCGCTGGTTGGGCCTTGTTGACATTGGTAAGCGGCGGGGGGCTTGGCTTGGCTATCTTGGTCTTCATCGTTCTTAAGGTGCTCGGCAAATGATGGCATAACCCGTGTCCGCCGCAGCAGCTCCCCCCAGCCACCGCTGTTTTGGCGGGCCCACAGCATCGTGCGGACACTTTTGCCACTGTCATTTTTCCCCAGCGCCGGCGTGTCCTCACGGCCGGCGCTTTTTGCATGGCCGAAGCGCGGACCCATTAAGTCGTAAGACAAATACGACGATGGCAAAGGGTGGAGCGTTCGTCGCACGTTGGAGGCCATCCATGGAATCGCCTTTGTCGCCCAAGTCCGTCCTGTCGCCCCCGACCGGCCAAATAGCCGCGGCACCGAGCCCAAAGCCGGGTGCGGCGGTTCCGATAAAATCTGATGATTCTCCGACACGAGGCGCCGATCGTCGTGCCGAGCGCGTCGAACGGCGAAAACTATCGCGGGAAGAATCAGGCTACAACGGCCCGGAACGTCGCACGACCGTCATCGATCGCCGCACCGGCCTGGAGCGCCGCCGCGGCGCCGGCATTCGCCGTTCCGACGACCGCCGTGGCGCAGAGGAAGGCGAAATGAACACTGAGCAGTTCGAATTCATCATGGCCATCGAGACCTATAAAAAGGTCAACAAGAAGATGTTCCCGACGTGGACCGAAGTGCTCGAAGTTGTCCAAAAGCTCGGCTATCGCAAGGTGACGGCCCGCACGATCAAGCTAGAAAACTGCCCGGAGCCGCTTCCATTCGATCCCGATGCCCCTGAACAGACAACCGATGAACCGGCCGAATCTTTGAAGCGAAAATCCGCCTGAAACCCCGGCGGCAATTGCTAGAGTGAGATCGCGGGCGGCCATCCATCAGGATCGGCCGCCCGCTTTCGTTTTTTCCATGCGACGCGCGTTGACGCTGCCTACACGGCTGGTTGAGCGGCGACGTGGTATAATCTCGACAAACCGGAGATTCTCATGCAGGTCATCGAAACCACAGCCCACATCGGCGCCGACGGAATGTTGCGGATCGAAGTTCCCGTGAAGCGCCATCAGGGCGAGGTGCGCGTCGCGGTGGTCGTAGAGAGCGAACAGGCCCAGGCCGTCGCCGCAGCGCCGGACAAATGGAGCCCAATCCGTGCCCAGTTGGTGGCAGCGGGCATCAGCGTACCTCCACTTGGAAAGGAAAATTCGCCCCAGGTAGAGCCCGTTTCGCTGCCAGGTACCTCTGCTTCTGAGATGCTGATCGCGGATCGCCGATGACAATCTACTATCTCGATGCCAGCGCCTGGGTGAAGCGACATCAAGCTGAACCGGGTCGCAATGGGTAAATCGACTCTGGCGGCCCGGCGTCTCCTTCGCATGTGCAGATCTCGGACTGATTGAAGTGCTCTGCACAATCAAGCGTCGTCACGCGTTATATGGCGCGAGCGACAGCCACACTGAAACAGTTCTTCAGGTCGTCCGACGCGATTTCGATTCGTTCGTTCAATTGCATTTGGACGACGACGTTCTCGCGATTGCCGAAGACTTGATGACTCGCCATCGACTGCGCGGCGCCGACTGTATCCATCTCGCCTCCGCGCTCTACCTGCGTAGTGCCCAGCAGATTTCGGTAACATTCATCGCCAGCAATCTGGAGCTGCTCGCGGCAGCGCAAGCTGAGGGCTTCGCCACCCTCGACCCCTCCACCGAACCGGCGCTTCCCACCGGAGAGTAACGGACACCCGCCGAGCGCAATCCGCCCTCGAAAACAAAAAACCCCATCCGGCGGGGATGGGGAAAAACAGCGGGCGAAGGGGTTCGAACCCTCGACATTCACGTTGGGAACGTGACGCTCTACCAACTGAGCTACGCCCGCACACTTCCAAGACTATCGGGCCAAGGCACAAGGTCAAGTCCGCAAGGTGCATCGCAAAATCTGCTCGTTGCGCCCACCTCTGCCCTATGTTTCGCGCGGCAGCGAAAGCTGCGCGCGGTAGTTGGAATCATTAAACCACGAATTCCGCCGCGGGTAATTTGCCAAGCCCCGGCCTGCTGGTGCGGCGTTGGCCTTATAAATCCAGATCTCCTTTTCATCCCATGTCAAAATTTCATCGACGCCATCCCCGTCGATGTCGCGCGCATCGGAGCAGAGCGTGGGATGGCCGTCGTCGGGAAACATCACCAGCCGCTCGCCGCGCCCGTCGATCAGGCCGCCTTGCACCGGATGCGTTGAAAGCAGAATCAAATCCCCCGGCCGCTCGCCGTCTTTCACGGGCCGCCAGTTCACCGGCTGAAGCAGGCACGCATATGGCATCGGC
>JBBQCK010000110.1:0-7571 GCA_038318605.1 Tepidisphaerales bacterium
CCTTCCGACTTGCCGCGCAGCCGCAACGCGAATGCCAACTGGCGTAATGATCGGCCTATCGGCCGATGCCGCGCCAATCGGAGCGTTACGCTGGAAGAATTCGATGTACACACCGCTCCGGGGGATGGGCTGGCTCTCCACACCGGCGCGCGGATATCATCCACGGCAACCATGAGTGAAGACGCGCTGCTGAATTCGACATTGCCGCTGCCGGTGCGACGGGGCAAGGTGCGGGATGTGTACGACCTTGGAGAGCAACTCCTGATCGTCGCCACGGATCGCATCAGCGCCTACGACGTAGTCCTCCCGAACGGCATTCCCGACAAAGGAAAGATTCTCACATCACTCAGCTATTTCTGGTTCGAAAAGTTTAAGGACCGATTCGAGAATCATCTGGTCGCAATGCGAGTGAGCGAATTCCCACAGCAGGTCCAGGCATTTCGGCCGCAACTCGAACGCCGTTCGATGCTGGTGAAAAAGGCGAAGGTCGTACCGATCGAATGCGTGGCCCGCGGGTATCTGACCGGCTCTGGCTGGAAGGAATATCGCGAGGCGGGAACTGTCTGCGGAATGTCCACGCCGCGCGGCCTGCAGCAGTGCGACAAGCTGCCGGCGCCGATCTTCACTCCAGCGACAAAGGAAGAATCGGGGCACGACGTCAACATCACATTTGAGCAGACCGTCGATCGCGTCGGTCGCGAATTGGCCGAGCAATTGCGGGAAAAGACGTTGGCGCTTTACGCTGCCGCCGCGGAATATGCCGCCAGCCGAGGCGTCATCATTGCCGACACAAAATTCGAGTTTGGCCAGTTGCCGGATGGGCGGCTGATTCTGGTGGATGAGGTTCTGACGCCGGATTCGAGCCGATTCTGGCCGGCCGACGATTTCGAGCCTGGGCGCGATCAGGCGAGCTTCGACAAGCAGTTCGTGCGCAATTACCTCGAAGCGCAGACATGGAACAAACAGCCCCCCGCGCCTGTGCTGCCGCGTGAGGTGGTTGAGGGGACGCGCCGGCGCTACCTTGATGCATTCGAGCGCCTCACCGGCCGGGCGGCGCGGCTGTAGGCGATCAATATAAGAAGATCGCAGGCGTCATTGGTCGCAAACAATGAGGCTCGCGGCCTTTTCTGCGATCATGTACGTCGGCGCGCAGGTATTGCCATTGGGCAGCTCGGGCATGATTGACGCATCGGCGATGCGCAGTCGATCGATGCCGCGAACGCGCAGCGATGAATCCACCACGGCCAGGTCATCGTTGCCCATGCGGCATGTACAGGCGGGGTGATAGCAGGTTTCGGCGGTTGCCCAAATGTGCGATTCAAGCGCGGCATCGTCGGTTGCTGATGGCCCGGGCGAGATTTCCTCGGTTATGCCGAACCCACGCAACGCGGGTGCGGCCGCAATTTCTCGCGCCCGGCGCAGCGCCCAAATTGCCGCGCGCATGTCGGCGGGATGATCAAAATAGTTGAGATTAATGCGCGGTGGATCGGCCGGATCGGCACTTGCGAGCGTCACCTGCCCTCGGCTGTACGTTCGCGCAAGGCAAAACTGCAGGTCAACCGCATGCGGAAGCAGATGCGATTGAAAATGGGTGACAAATTGCACATCAGCGAAAGGCTGGGTGGCGTCGCTGCGCACCATGGCACCCGCCTCGCAGCAATTGGATGTCAGCACGCCGCGCCGGGCGATGGCATATTGAATTGCAGCGCCTGGCCAATTCAACCAGTGCCCCGGCGAGCGTCGCGCGGAGCGAAAAAGCACCGGCACGCGCACATGATCCTGCAAACATTGCCCCACGCCGGGCAGGTCGATGACGGGTGTGAGGTTTAATGCTCGTAGAGTGCCGGCCGGCCCGATACCGGAAAGCATGAGAATTTTGGGCGAGTTGAACGCACCAGCGCAAAGTATGACTTCGCTGTCGGCCGTGGTGTGATGCGCGCGGCCGTCGCGATCGAACCATTCAACCCCACGGGCCTGCAGGCCATCGATCACGATCCTCGCAACAGTCGCGCCAGTGATGACGCTGAGATTCCTGCGGCGTTTTGCAACTCGTAGATATCCGCCCGCAGCGCTGCTGCGCCGGCCGGCTTTCTGCATGACGTGGTAATACCCCGCGCCGGCCGGGTCATCACAATTGAAGTCATTGATTCGGCTGATGCCGATTTCCTGGCATGCTTCGATGAATGCTTCCGAGAACGGCGCGCGATGGCGTGGCGGGGAAACATGGATCGGTCCGTCCTCGCCGTGATGGCGGCTTGCGCCGTCAGCAAAGGTTTCAGATTTGCGAAACCACGGCAGTAAATCTTCAAAGCTCCAGCCGGGGTTGCCCAGCGCTTCCCAGCGGTCGTACGCGGCGGCGCTGCCGCGGCAATACATCATCGCATTGATCGATGATGATCCGCCAAGCACTTTGCCAAACGGCAGGCGGATGGCCGATCGGCTGGGTGGCCTAATTGGTTCATTTTGATATTGCCAAGACAGATCCCACATCCGTCGCAGACTGGCTAAAGGCACATTGCAGATCCACGGATCAACCCCACCTGCTTCCAGCAGCGTGACGCGGACGGCGGGATTTTCGCTCAATCGTGCGGCCAGCGCACAGCCGGCGGCGCCGGCGCCGATAATGCAGTAATCGCATCCACCAAGTGGCGACGGCGAGTTGCGATTCACCATCCCTCCGCCTGCGGCGGTGCCGCCGGCAGCATCGCGTCGGCTTCGATCTCCACCTGCGGTCCGTCGATGATTTCGCGTGCCATGCCCGCGAGTGTGGCAAGCTCAGCGACCATGAGCAGGAAAAAAACGCGCAGCCCCACGCCGGCCGGATATTCAGTAAAGGGAAGTGTCGCGAGCCGCAGATAGCTTCCAAATCGCCCGAATGGCCGCTTCTGGTTTGCGTCATCCGCGTAATGGCGGAAGCGCCGCGCCCCCCGGCCATAGTTGAAATGCTGCCGGATAAATCCGCGCATCGTCAGCGCGTGATGGTGCAGCACCTGTGCCTGCGAACAATGGCGAATCCGTCCGCCGGCTTCGATCCAGCGGGCGCACAGGTCGCGGTCTTCCCCGCCCGCCAGACGCCACGATCGACTCAATCCGCCGATCCGGTCAAATCCGGCCGCGGGAAACGCGATGTTGCAGGTCGGCGCAAATCGAATGAAGCCATCGGCGTCCGCGTCAGCGTGGATGAGCCATCGCACGATCATCTGCGTCGTTTCGGCGCAGAGATTTTTCTGTAGGGCATTGACGGTCCCGCCGGCAATCGCACAGCCGGCATGGGTGAGCGCCGCCATATATAGGCTGGCGAGCCAGTCCGGATCGGGCCGGCAATCGTCGTCGGTGAATACCAGCAATTGGCCGCGTGCGACATCAATCCCCGCCTGTCGGGCCGGCGCGCAGCCGAGATTGCGTTGTCGCACCAGTCGGATGGACAACAGTTCCATGAAAGGCGCGATCGTCGCATCAAGCGATACTTCGCCGCCATCGTCGATGACGATGATTTCAAACGCGCCGGCATCAAATCGCTGTTGCGCGAGCGATTCGAGCAAATTGCACAACATTGCCGGGCGGTTGTAGGTCGGCACGACCACCGAAAGCAGCGGCCGGTCCGAAACACCAGTAGTGTCGAAGTCTCCCGTTTTCTGATGCGGCGTTGCAGCGATGGAGTTAATGTCCTCACGAATCTCACTTGCCGATATCCGCTCGCCGATCGTTGCGACATCATTCAGCGAAACTGCGCTTCGCGTTTCCAGCGACCGCACGGCCGCGCTAATGGCGCGCGTGGCAAGCAACCCATCGTTCAATGTCGCCGGCGGCGTCTGCCCAGTGCGAATAGCATCGAAGAACCCGCCCCAGGCGCGATCATAAGAAATACGGTAATCGCCGCCGCGGCGCATGATGTTCAACCCGCGCGGAAGGGACTTCCAGAATCGCCAGATTTCCCCAAGTCGGAACGTCGCCGAGCCGGGCGCCTGGCGGATGGCGCGCGGATGAAAGCCTTCAAACCGCAGGCAATCGAGCCGCAAGATGCGTTCGGTTCCGGCGATGACGATTTCAATTTCGTGCGCGGTGCGCTCGGAAAATTCGCCGCTGACCAGCACGCCGTCTGCCATGCGCGCCGATACCACCGCATTCTCATCGTCGCGCACACCGTCGCGGTTCATCGCGAACACTTCGCTGATGTCCGTGCCGAGCAGGTATCGCAGCAGATCGAAATGATGCACGGCGATTTCAACAATCGCACCGCCGCCGGTTTTGCGCCGCGTTTTCCATGGCGGAATATTCACATCCGATCGCGGGCTGTGCCACGCTAGACGCACCGATTCGATTCGCCCCAGCTCGCCTCGGCGAATGGCGCTGCGCGCGGCGTTCACGAGACGATGAAAGCGCATGTGAAACGCCACCATCGCCACCAGGCCCGTGCCGCGGGCCGCTTCGATGATGCGCTGACAATCCGCCTCATCCAGCGCCATTGGCTTGTCCACCCAGACGTGCTTTCCCGCATTCAACGCGCGCACTGCAAGATCTGCATGACATCCGGGCGGCGTGCAGATACCCACCGCGTCGATGTCCTGCACCGCAAGCGCCTCATCGAGCGTTCGGAAACGTTGTGGTATATCAAATTCGTCGGCGACGGCGTTGCATGTGGCAACATCGATGTCGGCCGCTGCCACCAGCCGCACGCTGCGGTTGGACAGGATTCCGGGCAGATGCTTTGCGCGCGTGACCTCTCCGCAGCCAATGATCGCTAGATTAATTGGCCGACCGACAACGCGTTTTGGGTTGGCGTCGCACATTTGCGGGGGAGAATCCATGGTGGAGGCATTTCCCGGCATCACCGAAGTCCGATAACATCCAGCGGAACGAGCCTGTTTGAGGGCCGCAACCGCTTTTGGGCGCACCCTGTGCTATATCGGCGAGTTGCGGGTATGCCTTGGCCAACATTTCAAGCGGCGTGAATCGGTACGGCCGGCGATGGAACACCCGCATAATATTGTCGGCAGAAGCCGTACAGACTAACGCCCCGCCCGCATCAAGTCGAAAAACTCAAGAGTTGACCTACTGCGCCGATACGCGCACCCATTTTGGCAACGTCTACTGCTTCAATTTCGCATCCGCGCCGCGCGCCTGCCGTGCCGCGGTCGGCGCGCGCCGTGGTTTTACACATTGTTCTCGGACTTGCCGCAGCGGGCGTAATGGCGCGCAGCCTGCCCGCCATCGGGCAGGCGCTGATGACGCTCGCATGGCGGCAGGCCGACACTCCCGTCGATCTGGACGGCCGTCGCACCGAAACGCGAGACTGGTTCGCGGGCAAAACTGTCTACGGCCGACTGAAGGCCGCGATGTATCCGCCGGCCACCTACGCCATTCTCTTTCCGGCGCTTGGGCGAACGTCGCTCGCGGCCGCGCGATTTGTGTTTGCCATATCGGGCCTTTGGGCTCTGATCTACATTGCATATGCTGGCATCCGCGCGGCCGATCTACTGCCCGAAATGCGCATCGGCGGCGACCACACGATCGCACCACTCCTCTGCATCGTCGCGGCTATTTCTGCCAACCATGCAATATTGTCCGCGGTCACCTCCGGCCAGTTCGTGCTGCAAGCGCTCGCGGTGCTTGTCGCCGCGATGACCACTGCCTGCCGGCCGAGAACCCGTGATTCATTGGCAGCCGATGTGCTCGCCGCGATGCTCTTCGTGCTGGCGATGGCCAAGCCACAGGTGGCGCTGCTGTTCGGCTGGACACTGCTCTTTAAGGCCGGCCGATTGCGCATCGTTTTCATGGCGGCCATCGCATATGCCGCCCTCACTCTGGTGGCGTGCACGTTTCAGGGATCAAACCTTTGGACCGCGCAGGCGCACCAATTTAAGTGGGCCGCCCGCAACGCCATGCCGGAAGGCTACGGCAACATCAATCTATGGCTGGCGTCGGCGGGGCTTGGCAGATGGATCATCGCTGCGTGGGTGCTGCTCGCATCAACCACCGCGGCCTGGGTGTATCTCAACCGTCGAGCTGACCTCTGGATTCTGGTCGGGCTGACCGCGATCGTCGCCCGCATCTGGTGCTACCATCGCGCGCATGATGATGTACTGCTGATTCTTCCCCTGATCGCGTTGTTTCGCATTGCACGACAGACCACTGGCCCGGCGGGGCGACTGGCGATGCTTCTATTCGCCGTGCTGTCGCTTGCGATGTTCTTTCAGGCCGGCCACGGGCGCTTGGCATTGCATGGTGAGTTGATCAACACCGTGCATGTCGCCGTGTGGTTCGCAACGGCCGGATTTTTGATGTGGGCCGCGCCAAACTGCCCGGCGATTCGAATCGAGGTCCCCATCGATGAAGCGACCGCCGCCATGCCAACGATGGAGGTCGCATGAGCACGATCTCCATCATCATCCCGGTGTACAACGGCGGCGCAGCCCTTTGCAAATGTCTCGACGCAATCGCCGCATCGAACGTCGCTCCGCTGGAAACGATCGTCGTGGTCGATGGCCCTGGCGCAAACGACGCCGTCGCGGCCCGTCAGCGCGGCGCACGCGTGATTGACTTACCCACGCGCGGCGGACCGGCTGCGGCTCGAAACGCAGGTGCGGCGCAGGCCCGGGGCGACATACTTTTGTTCCTCGATGCTGACGTTTTGCCGCACGCAGATGTGGTCGGCGCGGTCAAGCGGGCGATGGAAGACGAAGCCGGCTTCGCGGCGATATTCGGCTCATACGACGATTCGCCCGCCGATCCGCATTTTGTTTCCCAATACAAAAATCTGTTCCATCACTACACCCACCAGCGCGGCGTGGGCGAAGCATCAACTTTCTGGGCCGGCTGCGGATCAATTCGGCGCGATGCCTTCGAACAGGTTGGTGGCTTCAACGCGGAACGTTATCCGCGACCGTCTATTGAGGACATCGAACTCGGCTATCGCCTGCGCGACGCCGGCGGCACGATTCAACTGATTCCCTCTATTCAGGTGAAGCATCTCAAGCGATGGACGTTTCTATCGCTGGTGCGAACAGAGTTTTTTGATCGTGCCCTTCCGTGGACGCGCCTGTTGCTTCAGCGCCGGCGTCCGAGTGACTTGAACTTGAACTTCATCAACCGCGCCAGCGTCATGCTGGTGGGGCTGATGCTCATTTGCGGCATCGGCGCTGTCGCCTTTTGGACCGCGGGGCTTGGCGTTGCCGGTTTGGCGATTGTGCTGTTGGTGTTGAATCTGCCCATCTACCGATTTTTCCTCGCCCGACGAGGCCTGTTTTTTACGGTTGGCGCGATCGGCCTGCATTGGCTTTACTACTTTTACAGCGGCCTGGCGTTTGCCATCGGCACGCTGGCATATCGAATCGGCGGTATCACTCGCGGCAAAATCGGCCGCGCGCCGCATTCATCGCGAAACCCTGATCCGGCTGCTTCTGCATGAAACGGTGCACTATGAATCGCAACGATCTCATCGTCATCGGCGCCGGGCCGGCGGGCCTGACCGCGGCCAACGAATCCCTCGCACATGGATACCGCCCGATTGTCTTCGAAAGCGATAACAAGGTCGGCGGAATTGCGCGCACCGAGGTCTACAAGGGCTATCG
>JBBQCK010000111.1:0-7569 GCA_038318605.1 Tepidisphaerales bacterium
TCGCGGAATCGCCGGCCGCGGGGCCGGGAGGGGTAATTTAACGGCGCTGAAGGGGGTGTCAAGATCGCGGACCGTCGTGTCGCCACCGAATGGAGATATCCGGTTGCCGATTGAAGTCTACGGCTGCGTTCCGGGGCGCCCACAGCCCGGCAAAATCAAACAACCGTGCGCATTCAACGGAACCGTGGGGAAATCCGTGTGGAGCAATGGTGAGGTCGTCGCCTGAAACCTGCGACTCCGTCCGGGCCCTTACAAACTCGGGCACCCGTACGTATGACACGTGCGGTCGGCATCATGCGCGTGCGACTCCACCGATCATCGCCACAGCGCCCCGGCCAACTGCTCTGGACATCCCCCCCACCCGCGGCGAGGATCGCGCTATGGGTTTTTCTGGTGCGTGGGTTGGGGGGGAGTTGCGCGATCGGCCGGTGGTGTGGCTTCTGATAGGCGGCTCGGCGGCGCTGCTTTTCTCCGCCACGGGGTTTGCCCGGTTACGGGCGTTGGCAGCCATCGGATCTCCCGGCCGGCGGGCGATGGCGCACTGGCTTCCGCTGGCAATCGCGCTCGCCGTCTACTCTCTTCTCGGACGAGGGGATGTCGCGGTGGGCGTGGTCTTTGGTACTTCGGTGCTGGCAATGACGGCCGCCGTCGGCTTCATCGTCGCGCCCCGGCCGATGTGCGCGGGCGATACTTCGGGCTGGCCGGCCAGCGCGTGGGCATTATTTCCGCTTGTCGCCCTCATCGGCTTCGCGCCGGGCCTGCGTGGCAGTCTGGCATGGTACGACGCACTGCTGCTTGCCACGCAGGGGCTCATCTTCAACTATCTGTTTGGTCAATCCGACGATGACCAACCGCGCGCTGATCCTCTCGTGCAGGCGCTGTCCACTGAGGCAGCGAACTCGCAATCTCTTCCTCGCGCAAACCGCTGGATGGGCGCTCTCGAACTGCTCGCCGTCGCAACATTCGCCGCGCTCGGCGCGTGGGCGACGGCGCGGGCTTTGGCGGGCGGCGGCGCTGCTGGTGTTCCCCTGTCGGCCGGCGCGGTGGCCGCCGGTCTGCTCAGCATCGCGCTGGCCATGCCACTTGCCAGCAGCGGCGCTGCCATGGCGCTCAAGGATCGCTCCGCCGCCGCCCTCAGCGGAAATGCCGGGTATGTCGTTCTGAATCTTTGCGCGGGCCTCCCGTTGATATTCTTGTTGTCGGCGCTGCGTCATTGGTGGTTCGACCCATGGACGCCCTGGCATGGCGCCGGCAGCGCCATGGAATGGCTCCGCAGCAGGCAGCTTGCGTCGCTGGCAAATTATGAGGCCGCCATTCCCCGCGCCGTCTGGCGAGTGGATGCGCTGGCGCTGGTTGTGGCAACACTTGCGATCGCACCAATCGCAATAGGCCGATGGCGTTTGGAGCGATGGATGGGCGCTGCGTTGATATTTGGCTATGCGATCTATCTGATCGCTACCATGACCATCAGCGCGGCGGGTTAGGCCGCGCTTTGGCGTGTGATTAACATGTCGCCGGAAGGAGTTGTCGCATGAACGAATACATTGATCTGGTGCGCCGCGTGCTGCAAACCGGCGAGGCGCGGCCCGATCGAACCGGCGTTGGCACGCGCAGCCTCTTTGGGCATCAGATGCGGTTCGATCTTGGCGACGGGTTCCCCCTGCTTACGCAGCGCAAAATTCATGTGCGTTCGGTCATCCATGAATTGCTCTGGTTCATTCAGGGCGACACCAACATTCGCTATCTCCAGGAAAACGGCGTGCGCATCTGGGATGAATGGGCGGACGCCGAAGGCAATCTCGGGCCGGTATATGGACGGCAATGGCGTCACTGGCAGTCGCCCGAGGGTGCCGTCATCGATCAATTGCGCGGCGTGATCGATCGCATCAAATCCGATCCGCATTCGCGACGCCTTCTGGTCAGCGCGTGGAACGTTGCCGACCTTCCGAAAATGGCGCTGGCGCCGTGCCATGTCATGTTTCAGTTTTATGTGTCGCAGTCCGGGCGGCTTTCGTGCCAGTTGTATCAGCGATCAGCCGACCTGTTTCTTGGCGTGCCATTTAACATCGCCAGCTATGCGCTTTTGACGCACATGATCGCGCAGGTGACAAACCTCGGCGTGGGTGAGTTCATACATACACTGGGAGATGCGCACCTGTACGAAAATCACCTCGAACAGGCGGCCGCCCTGTTGAAGCGCGACGCGCGGCCGCTGCCTGCGCTGCGGCTGAATCCATCGATCACCGATATCGACGCCTTCAAGTTCGACGACATCGAAATCGCGAACTACGACCCGCACCCACCCATCCGCGCGGCGGTGGCGGTATGAAGGATTGGCCCGCAACTGTTGATCGCGCCGCAAACGAAGCGGCAGTGGCGGCCTTGGGGAGGCTGGAGCTTGTGGCCGCCGTTGCCGCAAACGGCACCATCGGCCGATCCGGCCAGCTTCCGTGGCATCTCCCCGACGACCTCAAACATTTCAAAGCTCTAACGCTGGGGCATGCAATGTTGATGGGCCGGCGAACGTGGGAATCCGTCGGCAAGCCCCTTCCCGGCCGGCGCACGATCATCGTCAGCGGAACATTGGCCGGCATCCCCTTCCCGGGCGTCGAACTTGCGCCGTCTTTGGAAACTGCGGCCATTCTTGCGGCGAAATGTCCGGAGCAACGTGCATTCGTCGTCGGAGGAACCGGCTTATACACCGCAGCCCTACGCACCGCTCGAGCCATGCACCTGACCGAACTCGATTCGATGGTGGATGGCGACACCTGGTTTCCCCAGTGGAGCCGCGCGGATTGGCGCGTCGAAACGGAAACCTTCCATCCCGCCGACGACCGCCATGCCTTCGGGTTTTGGATGCGAAAATATGTGCGATGAGGCCAATTGTGCCATCTCGCAATACTATTGTGCCATTCGCCGCTTGAGCACTTCCGATTCATTGATTGGCGCACTGCACGTATTTCCCGTACACAAAAATGCGGCCGCCTGCTGCAAACCTGGATATTCCACATCGGCATTAGGCATCGGACCCTCTTTGGCATCGTACCATTCGATGCGTTGATACCCGGCAGAGTTGACGATGGCGGCGCGGTAAAGCGACTGGGCTTTCAGATCGTTCTTCGCGCCGACGACTGTTACATGCAAAGGCTCTGTGCGCAATTCGGCATCAGCAAGTAATGCACCGGGAAGCCAGTCGCCGCGGCCATGAACAACCGCGGGCGTTGAGAGAAAGCGCATCGCGCGCTCGGCCGCCTGCCGATACCGTGGATCATGCGTGTAATGATTCAGGAGATTGAAAAATCTCGCTGCCGAAACATTTTCGTCGGTCTGCGGTCGCGGCCGATCTTGCGGTATCGGGGTGATGACCGCCGGCGGCATCTCGGCGCTGGCAGAAATCGCCACCGATACAAACGCGGCATCTTCCGGGGACGAAAATCTTGCGATGATAAAGTCGGCGGACTCGCGCGAGGCTTTAAGCCATTGGCGATCGCCCGTCACGCGATAGAGCGCCAAAAACGCGCGAGCCATCGACAGCGTATCGCCGAGATATGGCCCGGCGACATCGCGCTGGACGTGCGAAAAACCGCCGCCCGGCAGCGAGCGGTGCTGCATGATCCAGCGCGCGGCCGCCTGTGCTTGCGCCAGTGCATCGGCATCGGCCGACGCGGCGTAAAAATCTGCCAGCGCCTCGATGGCCCAGCCATTCTCACGCGAGTAGATGTGCCGATCGATCGCCGGCACGCCGATCTTCCGCCGGCTGGCGTCGTCGAGCGCGAAATATTCGCCGGAATGCTGGCCGGGAATAACGTCGGCATCCTGGCTGGCATAAAAAGCCCCGCCACTATCGAGCAGGAATTTGACGAGAAACGTGTGAATGCTATTTGCCGCTGCGACAAACTTTGGATCGTCGAATCGCACACCGGCCATCGCGTAGGCGCGCAGCAGGCCGGCCTGATAGCTCATGATTTTTTCAAAGTGTGGATGATCCCAGTCGCCGTCGGTTGAATACTGATATACGCCGCCCCAGACCGGGTCGATCAATTTGATGCCGGCCGTCAGCGTCTGCCTTGCCTGCTTCTGGCGCTCTTCACTCGCATCAGGCATTGGCGCCTGGGTCATGTACCATTCGATTGCCAGTGGATCCACAAACTTCTGTCCCCGCCCCCAGCCGCCGCGCTCGGCGTCGTAGGTATCGACCAATCGCTTCACCAGGTCGTTCCGCAACTCTTCACCGACCGCCGACGCGCTCGTGTATTCAATCTTCGCCCGCGGCGGCGCGGATGGTCCGGGCGTTGGATCCTTCACGAACGCATCAAGCATCGCCGCCATGTCGTCGGGCGGGATATAACCCTGCCGCTTTGCGAGTTCGCGCCCGGCCGAATCGAACAGGACGGTGGCCGGCCAGCCGTAATCTTCATACCGATTTGAAAGGTCCGGCCGCGCATCCTGGTCAACGCGTACGGCAATGTATTTCTGGCGGAGAATGCCGATCACGCGCGGGTCGCTATAGGTGCGTTCGTCCATAACGTGGCACCAGTGGCACCAAACCGCGCCAAGGTCGAGCAGCACGAGCTTGTTCTCGCGGGCAGCACGGGCAAAGAGGCCATCGTTCCAGTCGGTCCATTCAATTGTGCCCGGATCGGTGTTTCCTGTTGCGGCCTCGCCCCCACCCTTAGTGGGCGCAGTCGTGACGGCGTTTGTCGCGGAAGCGGGACCGTTGGCATGCCGACAGCACGCCAGCGGTGCAGACATCGCCAGCACGATGACAACGATACGAGTCGGGTGATTTGTTTTGGCTGTTGTGCGCGACATGGCGAATTTCCTCGGCATCGCGCCGGGCTATTCATCGGCGCGCTTCAATGGTCCTTTGATTTGGACTTTTCCTTTTTCGGCGCGTCACCCCTGAAGACTTCGTCAACCGTGGTTGAGACCGTCTCCATCACGCCCGCTGACACTTTAGGCTGCTGGATCGTTCCGTTCACATGAATCTGCAGAAGTTCGCGTCGAACGGCGTCCTGTACAATGCCGATGATCGGAATCTTGAAACCGGCGGCGTTGTCCGTCGTGAAGGTCATGCTCACGCGCCGGGTGTTGAAGTCGAGCTGGCCACTGCCGCTCATCAGCATCTGACCGGCTCTCAGCGTGATTTGATCGAAGCCCACGCGGGGGCCATCGACGCTGTAGCTTGCGGATGCCTCGCTGAACGGACTGTTAATCGGCAACGCAAGGTTGGTCACCTGCAGGAGCCCTAGTACAAGCGGAATGCGATAAAGTTCCCGGCCGCTGACAAGTACATCGCCCCGGCCGCGGCGGGAAGCGGGATCACCCCAGTTGCCGCCGAGATCGAGGCTGGCGTTAACGCGCCCCTCCGGCCCCTTGTCGGCTTCGCCGGAAAGCTGCCGCACATCGGCATTGCGCAGGGCTGCCCGCAGCGCATATTGGCCGGGCTCATTGCGAGGCCAGGCAAGATCGACCTGTCCGGCCAGATCGCCGCCGGCGAGCCGAGCGGTCAAATTGCGAAACTGCATTGCATCGCGATCCGCTGGTTTTACGAGGTCAAATCGCAGATTTTTCGCCGGCCGATCGGCAAACATGAGCGATGGAAAGTCCGCTGCGCCGTGCAACTCGGCGAGTCTTTCCTGGCGTACCGCGCCGGCGAGATCGATTGTTCCGCCAAGCTGTGCCAGCGGCAGTCCTGCATCCAGAGATGCATCAGCCAGCCAGAGCCTCCCTTGAAAATCGATCTGTGTCTGCGCAGCCGGATGCGACACCGGCGCGGTGGCGGCAATTTCGGTAGAGGGAACCGCACTGTCGGTTGCAGCGGCCGGCTCTGTGCGCAACACCAGTCGCGGAACATCGAATGCGATTGTTCCGCGCAGCGATATCGCTTTCATCAGGTTCGAAAGCGCTGCGGGCGCGCCATTGAGAAGATCCTCATCGACGAGCATTTTCTCGCCGGAAACATGCAGATTCCACGCGCCGCCCCCGCCGGTCGGGCCGATGCCACTCAAGCGTACGCCGGCATTGCCGTGCCGCCCGGTGATGCTGTCGATAAATACGCGGCGCGGCGTGATTGTGACCGACCCGCCGTGGAGATCGAGACGATACGGAACGCTCGCGTGCGTGACAGTGAGTTTTTCCGGCGTGATGACAACGCGATAAGGCGTTGCATCGGTTGCAAAGTCCGCTGGCTCGGCGGCGCGCGTCGCAGCGCCTGCAATGTTGGCCGGCTGGGTCGCGGACGGCATCGTCGAAGGCGATTGTTGAGTCAACGCCTCCTGTGTTGCCGCAGGACGGCTCGCCGCCTCGGCGCGCGACGCGGCCTCGGTGGCCGCGAGCGCCTCGCGGACGGCCGGCTGACCGTAGGCCAGCGAAACGTTCACAGTTCCTTCGGGATGAATGTCATCCCATGCTGTGCGCACATCCGCCGGCAGCGCGGCGCGCAGGGTTGGATCAAGCATGAGATCCTCGGCATCGCCGGCCATTGAAACGGTTGTGCCTTCAGCGCTGAACGCCAGCCCTCCATGTCCGCGCATCGGAGATTTGCCGCGCACAGCTGAAATTGAGCGAATGTCGAGGCTATCGCTGCCGAGGTGCATGTCGGCCGTTACCTTGGCAAGCTGCGGCGCGCCTTCGACCAGCCACGCGGTGCCATCGCGCAGTTGCAAATCCAGATCGTAAGTCATGGTCGGCTGCGTCGTGCCCCGCCGGTCAATATCGGGCGGCGGCAGCAGCCTGCCCTGCAGGTCGAGTTTGCCACCGAGGCCGATTTTGGTAATCCACTGGCGTTCACTTTCGCCCAGCGCCGTCGTCAGGTCGTCGTCGATCGGAATATCGCGGGCGCTGATCCGCAAATCGGGCATTGCCGGACCCACTGCGGGTGTTTCAACATCGCCGTCAACATTCAGTTCGGCGCCGTTGTCCCGCTTCACATGCAGGCCGGTCAGCTCGACCCGCTTGCTGGTCACATGTACCCGGCCGGACATGTTTTCCAACGGATATGGAAACTCGACATAACGAAGCGCGGCCTGCGCAACATCGAGCGTCACGTCGTAAGTGAAATCCTTGTCCAGCCCATAGGGACGATTCGCGATGACGCGCACATCCGAGCGCAGCGCCGGGTATCGCGACCCCGGCGGCGCGAAAAGAGCAAAGGTCTTGCGCGTATCGTCGGAGAGTGCGTTGTACAAACCATCGTCCAGCCGGATGTTCCTGCCGGTGACTTCGATATTTACTTCGTTAATCGCGGTCAGCGGGCTGATGAAGCCGTTGAGCGCAAATTCGGCGGCGGCGTTCGGTGAGGTGCCAGGGCCATGGCCACGGATGTTTTTCAGCCTGAGAATATCAAAGCCCGTCTTTTCGTCGCGACCAAATTCGAGGCGTCCCTTGATCCCTTCCATGCTGTAGGGGAAACCGACGTAGTGAAAGCCCGCGTCGATGAAATCCAGCGCCCCACTGACGCGCACCGCGCCGCCAATTTCCTTACGGACAAAGTTCATGGTCATGCGCATCGAGCCGCTAGGACCGAATCGCGCATGAATATCGCGAACCTCCCACGGCATCGACGCG
>JBBQCK010000112.1:0-7544 GCA_038318605.1 Tepidisphaerales bacterium
GGAACCCGCATCGATGCGCTCGGGCAGGTCGGCCGGCAGCGCGATGGCTTGGCGCGTTTCGTATACCGGTACATCCAGCACTTCCTTTGCCTTGAGCGCCTCAAGTCGCTGCCGCAGAATTGGCCGGGCGATGTCGGCCCGAAGTAGCAAGAATCGCCGTCCGGCGATCTCGCCAGCCTGATGAAGCTCATCCGCCAGCGATTCTGCGACCGATCGAACCGGGTTCATGTCGGCCCGCAGGCACAGGGATGATTCGATGACGCGCGCGGTTGCCTCGCCGATCGCGGCAATACGCGCGTTTCCAAATGCGCGGATATCCAGGCCGGCGTCCAAAAGCCGCCGGCGGGTGAATTCAACGCCGTTGGGGCTGGTGAAAATGATCCAGTCATAATCGGCCGCGCGCCGCAGCGCATCGTCCACCGCGGTGAAGTCGGCCGGGGGGTGCAATTCGATGGTCGGCGCCTCGATGACCTGCGCGCCGAGATCGCGAAGTTGCGCCGTCAGGTCGCTGGCCTGCTGGCGCGTTCGGGTTA
This sequence comes from Tepidisphaerales bacterium, assembly GCA_038318605.1. Taxonomy (GTDB): domain Bacteria; phylum Planctomycetota; class Phycisphaerae; order Tepidisphaerales; family Tepidisphaeraceae; genus JBBQCK01. The sequence continues at coordinate 534 of JBBQCK010000112.1, forward strand.
CGACGATGGTCTTGCCGAACAGCGGACGCTGTTCGAACCAGTTCATCGTCTGTCGCAGCGCGACGACGCGGCCGATGATCGTGATGGCCGGGGGCTTCAGCCCGGCGGCGGCGATTTTATCTGGCAGTGTGGACAACGTTCCCGTGACGGTGCGCTGGCGTTCGGTGGTTCCCCATTGGATCGCGGCGGCGGGCGTGGCTGCGTCCATGCCATTTTCGACGAGGCGAGCGCAGATGCGCGGCAGTGATTTCACGCCCATGTAAAAACAGAGGCAGGGGAGCCTGGCCATGGCAGACCAGTCGAGGTCCGACGAGGCGTCCGCGTCATCGCCTGAGCCGCGTGTCTGCTGGCGTGCGCGGGCTTCGGAATCCTGATATTCGGCTTCTTTCTCGTGGCCGGTGACGAGGGTAAAGCTCGAGTTGCAATCGCGATGGGTGACGGGAATACCGGCGTATGCCGCGGCCGCGATGGCGGCAGTGATGCCGGGAACAACTTCAAATCGCACGCCGGCCGAATGCAGCGCTTCGCATTCCTCGCCGCCGCGCCCAAAGACAAATGGATCGCCTCCTTTAAGCCGCACGACGCGCCGCCCGGCCATTCCCTGCTCCACGAGCAACTGATTGATCTGCTGTTGCGTCATTGAGTGGCGCGACGCCTGCTTGCCGACATAGATCGTCTCGGCCTGTGGGCAATGCGACAGCAGGAGGGGGTTGCTCAGATAGTCGTAAACGACCACATCTGCCCGTTCGAGCAGTTCGCGGCCGCGGACGGTGATAAGCCCGATATCCCCCGGCCCGGCACCGACGAGATACACCACGCCGGCCGGCGGTTTTGATGCTGATTCCGATTCACTTTCGAGGGAAGTGGGCACTTTCAGTCCTCAATGTGCGGGATAACCGGCCGCCGGGCTTATCGGACTCCGCGTGGGGATGTTTGAAACCGCATTATCAATCGGCCGCGGCAGAAAATTAGGCGTCGAGCGATGTCAAGACAGGTAAACCTTTGCGCGCTTCCTACCGATCAAATACCTTGGGCAGGTTCGCCAGAACGTGCTCGAATTTACTGGGAAATCCGCTGGAAAACAGTTCCGGCAAACGGGTTTTTCAAGGAGCGAAATCATGGTTGCGTTGCTCAAAATGCCGGGTCGGTTTACATCGGGTAGTTCTGAATCCATAGACAGCATCAACTGGTCGGAGCGCCGCAATTTCGTCCGCAAGGACGTTCAGTGCCGCGTGCAGGGCCGGCGGCTGGATCATTCGGTGACAGCGCATCGCAGCCCGTTTATGGCGCTTGCGACACGCGATCTTTCCTACGGCGGCTGCAGCGCGATTTCCGATCATGCGCTGGACGTTGGCGAGCGGGTCAGCATCTTCTTTCCGCCGAGCGGCGCTCAGCGTGGCTGGGACGCGTTCGGCCGGGTTTTGCGATGCAATGAAAGCCCTGCGGGATATCGCGTGGCGGTCGAGTTTGACCCGCTTCCGGCCGCCTGAGGCGCTCGCTCATTGCTTCATCGATTCCGGTGCGACGCCCTGATCGCGACAAAATGCTTCGTACGCCGCTGGCGTGATCTCGCTCGGCTTGATCTCGCTGCGCCCGCCCCAGAAGACGTTGGTATAGCTCACCGGAATACCCACAGTCGCCAGGTGGTCATCGATCGCTTGTTTGTGTGCTAGCACCAGGGTTTTTTCGCCGCCGTGCGCCACGCCCATTACGTTCACATTGCCGAACTCCTCGCCCCCCTCACGCCAGTATGCGTGGGTCATGATGTGAAATCGACCGACCTCGCACCCCGCCTCGATTTCCCGACCGGCCGGAACTGCCCAGTGAAACAGTGCGTTATATCGGGTTACCTGCTCCCCACTTTTCAGCGTCTTGACGTGTTCCAGAAATGTACTGAACCGGCCAATTACCCGCCGGGCGTTTAGCGAACGGGCAACCGACAGAAATGTCGGCAGGTCAACATTTGCCTCGGCCGCCCGCGACGACCAGAGGTCTTCCTGTAGTTCATCGGCGGTAAATTCGCGTTTCAGAGCCGTTAACACGCGCCACTCGAGGTCGTTCAGTTGGACGATGTCGGTGTTGGTCACTTCGGCCGGGGCGTCGGCTTTGCTGCCAGGCTCCATCCCGCGCCGACGCACGTGCCCGACTCCCAAGGCGAAAAGGCGCTTGGCCGGCATGAGCTTGAAATGCTCCGCGCCGGTTTGATCGCATAGGAGGCGGCAATGCTTTTCCATCGAATAACCCTGGGGGACCTTGAGCGTTGTCCAGAGGCGATATCGCGATCCGGCGATGGCCGCGTCGGTGGAGCGGATGACGACGTGGCCTGAAAATGGGTCCCGTTGAAACATCCAGTCGAAGGCACTTTGCAGCTTTGCCTCCGGCACTGACCACGCAACCAGCGCCCCACGCGCGAGGTTGGTACTCATCAATGTTTGCCGCACGCGCCGGATAGTGCCCGCGCGCAGCATGGCGCGCACGCGATTGAGCACCGTCGGCAGATCGATGCCCGACATGGCGGCAATCTCGGCGAAGGGGTCTGGATTGAATCCCTGAATCTTGTCTTCACTGACGGCAAGAATGGCGGCATTGACCGGGTCTGTCGTGGAGACGGGAAGTTCGGCGGCTTGCAGGGTTTCCATGTGGAGAGGATTCTACCGGCAACTGATGACGTCGTGAACGGCTGGTCGCCAAGGTCGAATAAAATACTCGCAAGTTGCACAAACTGATTCGGTTCGCTAGTTAGCGTTAATCATGGCGGACTTTCTGGAGCAAACCGGGCCGGGGCCCGATGTGGGTAAGGACCCGAATCGGCCGAACGTGTTGCTGATTTGCTGCGACCATCTACGGGCGGACTGGTTGAGTTGCAATGGCCATCCTGTTGTGATGACGCCGCAGATCGACAAGCTGGCGTATGCGGGCATCAACTTTCGCGGGGCTTTCAGCGAATGTCCTGTATGTGTGCCGGCGCGGCGGATCCTGATGACCGGGCTGAATCCGTACAACATTCACATGCGCGAGAACCGTGACGCGCAGCCGTTCACAGAAGGCCCGAAGCTGGCGGAGATGTTTACCAAGGCCGGGTATCAGACCTTCGCCGCCGGCAAGCTGCATGTGCATCCGCAGCGCAATCGCATCGGATTTGAAGACGTGCAGCTCAACGAAGAGGGCCGTCGTCAGGGTGGCCTGCATCGGGACGATTACGAGGCGGATCTCGAACGGCACAACGTCCTGCAGCTCGCGCATTCGCACGGTCTTGGCAACAACCAATACGGCATGCGCCTCAGTCCGCTTCCAGAGCCGCTGAAGACGACGCATTGGACGGCGCAGAAGTCGATGGAGTTCCTCAAGCGGCGCGACCCCACACGTCCATTTTTCCTCTATACCTCATTCGACAAGCCGCACCCGCCGATCACGCCGCCGCGCGACTATTACGAGCTTTATCGCGACGCAGGATTTCCGGCACCCGCGCGCGGGGCGTGGCTGGACAAGAAGCTCACATCGCGGACTCGGTCACAGCGCAACTCGCACAGCTACGAAGACTGGCAAAGCCATCCGCTGATGACGGTGCAATCGCAGCGCGGCTTTGCCGCCACGATCACGCACATTGACAGCACGATCGGCAACATCATCGGTACGCTGCGCGAGCAGGGGCTATACCAGAACACCTGGATTATTTTCATCAGCGATCACGGCGACCAGATGTTTGATCATGGCTCATTTGCCAAAGGAGATTTTTTCCGCGGATCGACCAACGTGCCGTTCATCATTCAGCCTTCGGACCACTGGCGTGACGCGAAAGGCATGCAGACCGGCCGGGCAGATTCAGCGCCGGTCGGGCTGATGGACATCATGCCGACGCTGCTCGAAGCGTGTGGAATCGATAGGCCGGCGTCGCTTGACGGCGTGAGCCTCGTGCCGCGCATCGCCCATCCGTCGGCCGACGTGCGCGACCACATCTGCGGCGTTTGCGCCTCGTTGTATGGCGTGAGCGACGGGCGTTATTCTTATCAGTGGTTCAGCGACGAGGACATCGAATTTCTGTTTGACCATCAGACCGATCCGAGCGAGTGCAACGACCTTTGCGATTCGCCGGCGCATCGACAAGTGCTTGAGCGGTGTCGAAACTGGCTGGGTGAATGGATGCGGGCCAACGGCGATGAGCAATTTAAGGATGGCGCCCGCATCGCCCGGCCGCGAAACTGGCGACTTGAGCGGGGTAAAGCCGCCAACCCGTGGAACAATCGCGGACTTCACTGACAATGACGACGACCGCTTGAAACCGCAACTGCATCATGAAGATGAACGCCATTTTACAACCCTTTGCGCCGCCGCTGGAGACCCTGCGGCACTATGACCGCCACAAGTTGCGCAAAGATCTCATTGCCGGCGTGACCGTCAGCGTCGTGGAAGTGCCGCAATCGATGGCCTACGCGCTGATTGCCGGTGTGCCGCCGCAGTATGGGCTTTACAGTTCGATCCTGCAGGGCGTGGTCGGGGCACTGCTGAGTTCGTCGGAGCACATGACCACGGGCCCGACGAACACCCAGAGCCTGCTGATCAGTTCGTCGGCAACTGCGGCAATCCTCACTCTTCGTCCTGAACTGTCGATTGGGAGCAGCGCCTACGGCATGGCATACCTGGAGTTGGTGTTCGCGCTGACGTTGCTGAAGGGCATCATGCAGCTCGCATTCGCGGCGGCGCGAATGGGGAATGTTGTGCGCTACATCTCGCGCAGCGTTATCGCGGGTCTGACAGCCGGCGCGGGGATGCTGATCTTTTTTGGTCAGTTTGGTAATTTTCTGGGTGTTCATGGGGCGCCGGTCAAGCATCCCTGGCCGGGCATTCCCGGCGCATTGCAGCGACTCTGGCCCGCACTCCGGGATACCAATCTGCGCGCGGTGACGGTTGGTGTTGCGTGTCTGCTGATCGTCCTGGTAACGCGGCGAATTTCGAAGTTCATCCCCGGAGCGCTTATATCCGTGGTGCTGGCGGCCGGCGTGATGGCCGCGACTGGCAATCTCGGCGGCGTGCCGACAATCGGAGCGCTTCCGAGCGGTTTTGCGCATTTTCATGTCCCGCAGCTCTCGGGCGCTGGCGTGCAGGCGCTGGCGGGCGGCGCGCTGGCGCTGGCGGTGCTGGGCATGATCGAAAGCGTGGCGATCGCCAAGAGCATTGCATCGCACACAGGTGAGCGCATCAGTGCCAATCAGGAGTTTTTCGCGCAGGGGCTAAAGAATACCCTGACGAGCTTCTTCCAATGTATCCCCGGCAGCGGCAGCTTCACGCGCAGTGCGCTGGATTATGCGGCCGGTGCCGAGACGCGATTTGCGGCGGTTTTCAACGCGTTGTTCGTTGCGGTGATATATTTTCTGTTCCGCGACCGTGCCGCGCTGATCCCGCTAACCAGCCTCGCCGCCGTTTTGTTCGTCGTGGGCGCGGGATTGATAGACTGGCGGTACATCGCCCGGATTATCCGAACCAGCAAGGCCGACACCACCGTCTGCGCCATCACATTTCTTGCGACGCTCTTTGCGCCGCTGGAATATGCCATATTCATCGGAGTATTTTTAAACTTGGCGCTCTATTTACATGTGGCCGGGCGGTTGCAGATGGTTGAGATGATACCTGCCGGCGGCGGCGATGAGGGCGCGTTCCGTGAGATGGATGACGATAGCGGCGCGCTCGATCGTGATGTTATGCTGCTGAATCTTGAGGGCAGCCTGTTTTTCGGCATGGTGGATGAACTGGAGCATCGATTCAACGAAATCGTGCGCCGGCCGGCCCGGGTGGTGATCCTGCGTTTCAAACGTACGCACGCCATTGATGCGACGGTGCTGGGTGCCGTGGAGCGCTTCGCAATTGAAATGCGCCAGAGGAATCGCGATGTGCTGCTGTGCGGTGTGCGGCCGGCGATTCTGGAGAAAATGGAGGCGTTCGGCCTGATTGGGGCGGTCGGGCGCGACAACGTTTTTCCGGCCCGTGAAGGCACGTTTGAAGCGACCCGCCATGCGGTGCACCGGGCGCGTTCGATCGTCGGCAAGCCGGTCGATGATCTTCCGGTCGAGCAAATGACGCCGCTGCTTGAGCCGTGGTCGTATGATATCTGAGGCCGCGCCGCGTCGGCGCATCGAGGTTTTTGCAGATGGTTCACACGCCCGCATTTCATGTGATGACCAAGCCGATCGGGCCGATCTGCAATCTTGATTGCACCTATTGCTTCTATCTGGAAAAGGAAAAGCTCTATCCTGATCGAAAAAAGGCGTCTGATTTCCGTATGCCCGATGCGGTGCTGGAAACCTACGTCCGCGACTACATCGCCCAGCAGGATGTGCCCGAGGTTTCATTCGCATGGCAGGGGGGCGAGCCCACGTTGATGGGTCTGCCGTTTTTTGAGCGTGTCGTTGAACTGCAAAAGCAATATGCCAACGGCAAAACGATCACCAATGCCCTCCAGACCAATGGCACGCTTGTGGACGACGACTGGTGCCGCTTCTTCAAGAAAAACAGTGTGTTGGTTGGCCTGTCGATCGACGGCCCGCGCGAACTCCACGACCGCTACCGCGTCGATCGTCAGGGCCGTGGAACTTTCGATCAGGTGATGGCGGGGCTGAACCTGCTGCGGCAGCATCAGGTCGATTTTAACACGCTTACCGTTGTGAACCGTGAAGTGTCGGAGCATCCGCTCGACGTGTATGCCTTCCTGAAGGAACACGGCTCGGGCTTCATGCAATTCATACCACTTGTGGAGCGCATTGCTCCGGAGAGCACGAAACTGACTTTCGCCGAGCCGCCGCAAAGCGATGGCGTTTTGCATCTGCCGATCATCTCCGGCGCGCAAAGCGCGCCGTCAGGCGTGGATGCGTTCGCGGTAACTCCGTGGTCGGTACAGCCACTTCAATACGGTAAATTTCTTGCCGCGATTTTCGACCAGTGGGTTCTTCGCGACGTTGGCAAAACGTACGTCCAGATATTCGATGTCATGCTCGGTATCTGGTCCGGCCATGGATCGAG
>JBBQCK010000113.1:0-7540 GCA_038318605.1 Tepidisphaerales bacterium
AGTAGCGAGTGACCGTCATCAACAATCCTCCGCTCGGCGACGGCCCGCCTGAGGTTGATGTATCGCCGCCAATGCGTCATGGCAAAGCCGTCGCGGCGCAAATGATCGACTACGTGAATCCCGCCGGCCTGGCAGGCAAGACAGACAGCCTGTCGGCCTTGTCGCGCCAACTCATACTGCTCTCGGCGCCGGTCATGGCGGAACATGTCCTGCACATGATGGTCGGCCTCACCGACACATGGATGGCGACGCATCTCGATAGGGTTGATACCCATGCCGCCACGGCCGCCGTCGCAAGCATTTCCTACATCCTCTGGTTCATTGGGATGATCGTCGGCACCATCGGCTCCGGCAGCACCGCCATCATCGCCCGCGCCAAAGGGGCGCGCCACCGATCACTGGCAAACAAAGTCTGCGGCCAGAGCGTCATCTCTGCGGCGCTGGTCGGCATCGCACTGGCGCTGGTCATGCGCCTGTTCGGTCCGGCGATTGTCGATTTGAGCCAGCTTCACGGCGAGGCACGCGCCGATGCGCTCTCTTATCTCAACCTGCTGGCGTGGGCACTCCCTTTCAGCACCGTGATGTTCGTGGCCGGCAGTTGCCTCCGCGGCGCGGGTGACACGCTATCGCCCGCCCTGGCAATGATCGCGGTGGATCTCATAAACATGGTCCTCACGCTGGGACTCTCGCGCGGCCAATGGGGCATGCCGCGCATGGGCTTCGATGGCATCGCCATGGGCACTGTCATCGCCTACATCGCCGGTGGAGTGATTTTGACAGGCGTACTGCTCCGAGGCCGGGGTGGCCTGCGCCTGCACCTTCATCGCCTGCGCCCCCATTGGCATACATTGCGGCGCGTCTTGCGAATCGGCATTCCATCGGGCTTTGAAGGCGTCCTTTCCTGGATCGCCCAATACGGGGTGCTGGTGATGATTAACAATCTCGACCAAACCAACATCTCGTCATCAGCGCATATTCTGGCGATACGCATTGAAGGCATCAGCTTCATGGCGGGGTTTGCCGTCGCCACGGCGGCAGCCGCAATGGTCGGGCAAAGTCTCGGGATGAATGATCCGCGCCGCGCCCGGCGATCGGCCTATCTCGCCTACGCACTTGGGGGCGGAATCATGGTGCTCTGCGGAATGCTGTTCATCACCATGGGTCAAATACCCGCCGGCTGGCTGGCGGCTCACGATCCGCCACTGACATCGCTGACTGCTCGCTGCCTGCATATTGCCGGCTTCATCCAATTCGGCTTTGCCGCGTCGGCGATTTTTGGTGGCGCGTTACGTGGTGCGGGCGACACGTTTTCCGTCATGGTGCTCAACCTGGTAAGCATAATCTTCGTCCGCTTCTGCGGTGTGTGGATCGCCATTCATCTCATGGGCGGCAATCTGGTAACGGTCTGGTATGTTTTATGCGGCGAATTGATTGTACGCGGCGCATTGGTCTACGCGCGCTTCGCTCAGGGCGGCTGGGCGCGCATCCGTGTCTGATCGGCAGATGACCCCGACTGGCAGATCAAGCACAAAGGAGCACTACTGGTGAACCCGGAACGATTTGATGCTGTCATTGTCGGTGGCACGCCCGGTGGAATCATGGCCGCCATCGCCTTAGCACGACGCGGCCACGCCTCCGTCATTCTCGAACGCACCTCACACATCGGCGGCCTGCCGGCCAACGGACTGGGCGCAACCGACATTGCCACACGCGGCGCCACTGGCGGATTGTTCCGCAATTTCGTCGATCGCGTGCGTGATTATTACGCCAAAGCCTACGGCGATGATTCGGAACAAGTGAAAACCTGTAGTGATGGTTACCACTTCGAACCGTCGGTCGGCGAACGGGTGCTGCTTGGCATGCTGTCGGAACACAAGCAAATTGCAGTACGGCTTGACCGGCAGTTTGATGCGGTGGCGGACCACGTCGTCATGCGCGATCGCGCGCCAACGGAAGTTACCGTTCTCAATCGCCAAACCGGCGCGTGGGAATCGTACGCAGGCATGGTCTTCATCGACGCAACCTACGAAGGCGATCTGGCGGCCGGCTGCGGATGCAAATTTGAAACACGCCGCGAAGGCAGACGCGAACACAACGAAATCGGCGCTGGCAAAACCTACAAGCGATGGGGCGGAGATGAATGCGACGGCACAACCGGCGAAGGGGATGATGTCATTCAGGCCTTCAACTACCGCCTGTGCCTGACCGACCGGACCGACAACCAGATCGCAATTGAAAAACCGGCCACCTACAACCGCGATGATTTCGTTTCATTGATTGACGATGTCAAAAGCGATCGTCGCACAGGCACCGTGCGCCGTGAACTTGAGGCCGACGGCATTGGCCGAATCGTCAACATGGTGCGCCTGCCGAACGGAAAGACCGACTCCAACAACCAGCATCTCGCATTCCTATCGACCGATCTACCAGTGGAGAATTATCCTTGGCCAACTGCCGACTGGGCATGGCGCGATCGCTTCGCCCGGCGCTTGCGCGACTATACGCTCGGGCTACTCTGGTTTGCGCAGAACGATGAAGCACTCCCCGAGGAATTCCGACAAAACTGCCGGCGATGGGGCCTGGCGAACGATGAATACACCGATAACGACCATTTTCCGCGCCAAGTATATGTGCGGGAAGGAAGGCGCATCGCAGGCGAGCATCTGTTTACTGCCAACGACGCCCGCCCGGCCGGCGAAGGGCTGCGCCCGCCTGTTTACGAATCCAGCGTGACCGCCAGCCATTACGCCCTTGATTCGCACGCGGTTTTGAAGCGCGAACCAAACCGCTGCCACCTCGACGGATTTCTAAGCTACCCGACCGAGCCCTATACCGTGCCCTACGGCGCAATCGTCCCGAAAGACGCGGAAAATCTGCTGATTCCAGTGCCGGTTTCCGGGACGCACATCGGCTTCAGCACATTGCGCATGGAGCCGTGCTGGATGGCGCTCGGCGAGGCGGCCGGCGTCGCGGCGGCGTTTGCGATTGAATCCAAAACACTCGTGCGCCGCGTCGATCTTGCCCGCTTGCAAAGGGCGCTGCTCGAAGCGGGCGCCGTGCTCATCTACTTTCGAGATGTCGCCGGCGATCATCCTGCGGCAAAGGCCGCACAGTATTGCGCGCTGCGTGGCGCGATTCCTCAGTGGCTGGCCCGCCTTGACGAGCCGGCTGATGACGACACATTCCAAGCCTGGACGCAGAAGTTCAAAGTCGATCTGAAGCCCGCCTCTGACGAATCTCGCGGCGAACTTCTGCGCCGGATTTACGATGGATTACCCGCCTGAGGCTATACTTCGCCGATGCAAACTCGCCACTGGGCCCGCAACATCGGCTTCGCCTCGTTCATGGTTCTGTCAATTATGTCGCACTCAATCGCCCGCGCCGCGGGCGCACCCGCGACTGCGCCGGCCACTACGCAAAGCGCTTCGGCGGAGAAGCACGCCGTCTCCCGTGATACCAGTGCCTCCATAGACAAGGCGTCGATCACCGAACACGAGCTGCGCGTTGCCGACGGCATGTTGAAATATCGGGCGACGTCAGCCAACCTGTTGATGCGCGACGACACGGGCAAGCTCAAGGCCGACATCTTTTTCACAGCCTATGAAAAAATCGGCGATGACTCATCGACCGCACGCCGCCCCGTGATGTTTGTTTTCAACGGTGGTCCCGGTTCGGCCTCCGTCTGGCTCCATCTCGGAACGGCCGGCCCACGCCGCCTCGAACTCACGCCCGAAGGCGTGCCCACGCCGCCACCGCATAACCTGGTCGATAACCCCACCACATGGCTTAATGCTACCGATCTGGTCTTCATCGATCCCGTCGGCACCGGCTATAGCCGCCCGGCCACTGGCGAGAAGGGGGAGCAGTTTTTCGGCGTCAAGGAAGACATCGCCACCACCGCCGAATTTATCCGCATATGGCTCGGCGCCTACAACCGCTGGAACTCTCCGAAGTTCCTCGCCGGCGAAAGCTATGGCACGACCCGCGCTGCGGGCCTGTCGCGATATCTTTTAGAAAAGCAGGGGATTGCCCTGAATGGAATTGTGTTGATCTCCACCGTCCTGAGCTTTCAAACGATCCTACCCGGCGAAGGCAATGACCTGCCGTATGTACTCTTTCTCCCATCGTTCTCCGCCGTGGCGCGATATCACCACAAACTGCCGGAGGATTTGCAGAAGCCTGATGAAGCAACATTGATCGCACATGCCCGCGAATTTGCAGCGGGCGGCTATTCCGCCGCCTTGGCCAAGGGGGACACGCTTAAGGGCGCCGAGCGCCAAGCGATGGTTGCTCAGGTCGCGCGATTTACCGGGCTTGATGCAAAAGTGGTCGATCAGGCAAACCTCCGCATCTCGACTGCGATGTTTCAGCGCGAACTGCTCGCGGACAAGCGATTGGTTGTCGGCCGATTCGATGGGCGGATCAGCGGCTACAACTCTGATCCAACCGATCCCTGGACCTACGACCCAAGCCTCTCACTCTATCTCCCCGCCTACACAACGCAGTTCAACGCCTACATTCGCGGCGAGTTGAAGTACGACAGCGATTTGTCATACGAAACGCTTTCCGGCCGGGTGCAGGGTTGGCGTTTCGGAGAGCCGGGCCAGGGCTATCTCAACGTTGCCGACGATTTACGCAGCGCCATGGCACAGAACCCTTCGATGCGCGTGCTGGTCGCCGCCGGTTACGAGGATCTGGCAACTCCGCTTACCGCCAGCGACTTCACACTTGACCACCTCGACCTGAGCGACGCCCTCCGCGCCAACATCAAACGTACGTACTACGAGGGGGGCCATATGATGTACCATGTCCCCTCCTCTCGCGACCAACTAAATGGGGACATCGCTCTTTTCGTCCACGCTGCCACCCCAACCACGCAGCCGGCAAACTGATTTCAAAGGCACATGTCCGACGCAGACCGATTCGCTTGCGCCCCTTCGCGCACTCAGCCCAACGTGTCTATTCACGCCTCAGGCAGATCGTCAATCGCCGGACCGATGATGACCTTTCCAGTCGCGTCAAAGCGCGACCCGTGGCATGGGCAATCCCACGTTCGTTCAACATCGTTCCAGCGCACGATGCACTTCAGGTGCGTGCAGACCGCTGAACACTTGTGTACGCCCCCATGTTCGTCGCGAAAGACAGCGAGCTTGGAAAGTCCCTGCCGCATCACCGCGCCGTGCCCGGGAAGTATTTCGGATTCATCCTTCACCTCGCCCGGCGTCCGATAATCCGCGAACGTCGCGGCCGCATTAATGTTTTCCGCCACGAAGTGTTCCATCGCTTCCGGCGAAAGCACTGATTTCCGCTGGGGTCATACAGCGATTCCCATGGGTTCTCCCGGTGCATGATCAAATCCGTGATGAGAATCGCCCCCAGCGCCCCGTGGGTCAGGCCGATTCACACGCGCCGCTAACGCGCCAGCGCGCAATCCACTTTTGCAGCCGGACGCCAAAGAGGATACGCTTCCCCGTGGCGGAAGACGGGGGCCGGTGGAAACGATGGGGACAAACCAACGAAGACGCGCTGAATTGGCCAGCAATACGGCCAGGATATGGTGACGATCGATGACGAGTGAGAGAGAGGCATTGGGCATCGGCCAGGAGACTGATTCCCCAGAAGCGCGCCGCCGCCGCCGACTGCAGGTCGAACTGATGTTGCAGGCACACGGGCTCGGCTCGGCCAACGGGCAGATTGCGCAATCCGAAGTCGGCGCCATCGCCGGCAATCTGCTGCGCAGTTTTCGCGAACAACAGCGCCAACTTCGCGCATATCGATGCCCCGCCGACGCGCGCATTGAGGCATTTCTCGCCTCGCATTTCAAGGATGTTGGCGTTGCGATGCGCCTGCCGGATCAGACGCTGGTGTTGGCCGAGCATGGCATGGGCCGCGAATTGAGCCTCCCGCGCGATCGCGATGAATTTGCCGGTCCGTTGCTGACCAGCTATCGCGTTCGCAATGGCGTGCTGCACAATCCCAAAAGTGATCGACGCACGACTCAGGGGACATTTCATGTCGCCGAGGGCGGGCTGCCGGTTCCCGGCGACAAGATCGCCGTGCCGAAGCGCGTCTTCGCCGAATTGTTCCAGCACGCCGTAAATCCGCCGGATGATGTGCAGGTTTTACCCTACACCGCCGACGATCCACATCCTGCAAGCACATTTGTTTCGCTGTTATTACGGCCGCTTGTTTGCCCGCATGTGCCGGGTATTTCCGATGCCCGTTCGATGGAGGTGCGTTTCTTTGCACCGGGTTCGCTCGTGAGCAATCTCGATTTCGTCGAATCCATATTCGGAAATGCTGGAAATCCTGAGCTACCCGAAAACGATGCCGGTCTGGATGTCGAGCACTGGACCGGCCACACCGGCTGCGTCATTCTCGCGCCGCACCTGACAAAACTCACAAAAAAAGAGCTGCACCTGCCCCATTTCGATCAGGCCAGCGTCCGCCAGCGGCGCGACGGCATGTGCTGGACATCGGCCGAGGAGATTTACAACAACGGCTCGGCGTTCAAGATCACCTGCCGCACCAGCGAAGGCGTGATCGTCACCATTATTGCCGACAATTATTACGGCTACTGTAAAAAAGAGGTTAAAACCCAGATCAGCTACGCCGCCAATCTGTTCGGTAATCTCGAGGAGGAACACGCCGGCGGCGCGCTCGCTTTCGCCAGCTACAGCCTCGGCGAAGAGTATCACCCCGACAGTTCCACCCGCGGCGACCACACCCGCACATTCGCGGATCTCGCCAAGGCATACGGCGGCCAATTGCTCGATCCGCATCCCGAAGGATACGGCACCGATCGCATCCATCCGCAGGTTCATTACATACCCGAAGACGCCCGCGCAAGCGTCCGCCGCCAGGAAATCTGGTGGACGCGCGACGGCGTGGAGCAGTCGATTCCGCTGGAGCCGGGCAACGTTTACATCACGCCCTGGGGATACAAGCTTCGCTTTGAAAAACACCCAGGCGCGCCAAGCTGGCGGCTCATGGGAACCAATGGCGACGGCGTGTTCTGCCACAAACCGTGTACCGTCAGCGGCGGCGGAAAAAGTGAAATCAGCAAATCGCTGCGCGATTACATGCTCTATGGCCCGATCTTCGTTTCCAATGCCGAGGCGGATTTTGAGCTGGTGCGCTCGGTGTTCGCCCACGATTACACGAAGCGCTGGCGTGACGACTCGTCGGAAAAGCCTGATTACACCCAGCGGTCAGGTCGCCCGATCCTGAGCCGCGCCCGCACACTGGGCAGCGTCGTCAAGCTCCTCGCGCCGTCGGGCGAATACACCGACGAATACAACCAGTGGCTCGCCTCGATTCCGAATTACGTTCTGGCGATGGTCTTTATCATAAAGCGCTTCTATCGTCCCGAGTGGGGCGATGACTGGCAGAGCCATTTCGGCGTCGATGTCGTCAACGGGTTTCCCGGCCACGAACTGAAACTCGACGGCCGAAAACTCGTCGGCATTTATCTTCGCGTCGGCCTGATGGATGAATCCGCCTGGCGCACATTCAAAGTACGACAGGATTTCGCGCCGGC
>JBBQCK010000114.1:0-7535 GCA_038318605.1 Tepidisphaerales bacterium
TCATCGAACATCCCGCCGTCATCCAGCACAACAGCCGTTCCCGCTTGCGAGAGGCCGGTGCCACCAACAAAACCAACGCCAGTCGGCCCGGCCACGGCCGCCAGGGTATTTCCAGCGATGTCATAGCTCGACAACTGAATCTGGCCAGCACCAAAAGAAGCCGAGCCTGATACAAGAATCGTTCCCGGCTTCCCTAAACCAACGCCCTGCGGAAAAGACACGGACTTCAACGCCACTGGCGACGGCGCCGGCGATGTAAAATCAATTCGATAGAGCGTGGACGTCGCTCCGTTGTCGCCGAAATAGACCGTGTTTTCGTCGCTGAACACCAGTCGGGTTGAAAACGGCGCAAAGGACGCGGATTGCGGCGCTGTTAAGGTGGCGCTCTTCAGAAGCTGCCGCGATGGCATCCACGAGTCGTAGAGATCAAATGTGATCGTCTTCGCACTAAAATTGGTATTCGCGACAACCAGCCGCCCGCCCGCACTGACGCCAAATTCATTGGGCGACAGCCCCAGCGGCATAACCTTGTAGCCCGTTGGCGCGACGTAGTCGGCATTGGCCGGCAACGTCGAAGCGCCCAACGCGAAAGTCACCAAAATGAATGAAAGTCCGGTTCCCGCCCGATTCAGCGATCCCAACATGGCATCTCTCCCTGGACCAGTTCGCGTGGCCCGATGAAATCGGCCGCGCAATCCAAAGCGCCAAGGGGAGAAGCATTGCAGCGAAAGTCGGCCAGTAGCAACACGCGGCATCCCGCGCCCTGATGGCCCGATCATCCTGCGAGCTTTCCCGGGCGTCCTGAATCGCGAGGACGTATCCGTGACGCCAGCCGCACATTGCGGCCAGCCTGATTGCCCACAGGCAGGTCTTCTGACTCAGGACGATCCCACAAAATCCGATAAGCCGATCGCGCGCAATTTGCACTCGCCGGCATTTTCGGATTCGCCCCGTGCCTTCCCGTCGGTATCCGACAGTGACACAAGGCGGATCACAAATGTCCTATACAGCGGCGCGTCCGTGGCGGATTTTAACCGCACTTCCCTGCGCGACAGGAATCTCTATTCGATTCCCGCCGCGCGCCCGGATGGGCCGCCTGGGGCGCTGGGTACCATACACCTCGCGCCCCGCGATGCAAGAAGCAGACACCCTCGCAACAGATCCATCTCCAACGCACGGGATATCGCTGCTTATCTAGCAATTCTTGTCATCGATAATTCCTCGAGGATTGTCGGATGGGCGGACTTGATTTGCCGCGCGGCGCATCCAAAAATTACGGTAGAATATGCAGATGCCCACCGCGTCGATATCCCATTCACCTGCAACTTCCGTTCATATCGTGGCGGCGACGCCCGGTATTCTAGTGGTGGACGATGATGCCATTTTCCGCGACCGGCTAACGCGCGCCTTTGCCGGGCGCGGTTACGTAGCCTATCCAGCGTCCAACCATTCAGAAGCCATTGCCCTGGCCCGGAAATATCACCCGCAGCGCGCAGTCGTGGACATGCGCATGCCGGGCAAGGGCGGGCTTGAGGTGGTGCGCGACCTTGCCCAGATCGATGAGAACATGCAGATACTCGTGCTCACCGGCTATGGCTCAATCGCAACCGCGGTAGAGGCGGTGCGACTGGGAGCGCTGGACTACCTGACCAAGCCAGCCGACGCCGACCAGATCCTGAACGCCTACGAAAAGACCGACGCCGAATCCGCGCCCGATCCCAGCGCCGTCGAGGTGGTACCGACATTGGCGCGCGTCGAGTGGGAGCATATTCAGCGCATCCTTAACGACTGCGGCGGGAACATTTCCCGCACTGCTCGCACACTGGGAATCCATCGCCGCTCGCTACAGCGTAAACTCTCAAAACTCCCGCCGCTTGAGTAACAGCCCCTAAGCCCAAGACAGGTTTGCACGCCCCACCATGCGGATGAGTCAGTTACTGCAAGATCGTTGACACCCTTCAAACGCCGCCGTAGCTTCCGACGCGATGTTTCGAGTTACCCGACATGGCATGATCGAAATCGTAGTCGGCAGCATCGTGCTCGCCGGCGCGGGCTTTGTGCTTTCGTGGCTCTGGTGGCCACTTGGATTTCTGGTGGTCCCGATCTGGATCTGGTTGATCGCGTTTTTCCGCGATCCCGAACGCGTCATCCCCGATGCGCCGCACCTGATGGTTTCCCCGGCCGACGGAAAAGTCACCGACATCGGCGAAATCGCCAACTGTGAACTGTTCGGCGGCGCGCCCGCGCTGCGCGTCGGAATTTTCCTTTCAGTGTTCAACGTCCACGTCAATCGCGCACCATGCGATGGACGGGTGATCAATGTCATCTATAAAAAAGGCCGCTTCATCAGCGCCCTGCATCACAACGAAGCATCGGAGCAGAACGAATCCAACACAATTGTGCTTGCCGGCCTGGATGACGATCGGCCGATCGCTGTCATCAAACAGATCGTTGGGCTGATCGCTCGCCGAATCATTTTTCCGCTCAGGGTCGGAGATCAAATCCAGCGCGGCGCTCGGATCGGCATGATCAAATTCGGTTCCCGCACTGAACTTTACATCCCAATTTCATTTGCACCGGAAGTTCAAGTGAAAATCGGACAGACCGTTGCGGGCGCGCGCGATGTCATCGCGATCCTGAAAAGTCCCGGCACATTCGGTACGCCCGCGCCAAGAACGTGAACCGGCGCGGCGCAACCGCCAGGTCTGTGTTACGCTGTTAATTGCATGGCCGACGACAAAACCACCTCTGCGCCCGCTGAGCCAACGCCCGCACCGCCACGCGGCTCGGTTGAGCGACGCAATCTCGACCAACACCGCCGCCTGCGCTTTCGGCGCCATCGACGTCGCGCTTTCATTCGATCGGTGTATTCACTCCCGTCATTGGCTACGCTGGGCAACGCAATCTGCGGGTTTGCCTCGATTTACATCGCGGGTCTGGTCAGCAGCCCCGCCGGCGCCCGAGATTCGATCGCGGCGTGGTTTTCCGATCCGAGCCATCGCTTTATCTGGTCGGCATGGCTGATTTTCATTGCAATGCTGTTCGACGCACTAGATGGCCGACTCGCCCGTTTTGCGCGACATACCACTGATTTTGGCGGCCAGCTCGATTCTTTGGCCGACGTGATATCATTCGGCGCCGCACCCGCGTTTCTAGCGCTTCAGATGTTCAAATTTCATATTGCCGACCAGATCAGCCTGCCATTGTTCGTCACGCGATTGGTCTGGGCTTTCGGCGCTATCTATCTGTCCTGCGCCGCCATTCGTCTGGCGCGATTCAATGTATCCAACGAACATGGCGAGCAACATCATTTTTCGTTCCTCGGGCTTCCATCGCCCGGAGCCGCGGGCGCCGTCGCGGCGCTGGCGCTGATTTTTGATTCGCTCGAAGCGGATGCGCCACGACTGGCCCGCGTGGCCCTTTACGCGCTTCCGATTGTGCTTTTGTCAGCCGGTCTGCTGATGGTCGCGACAATCCGCTATCCGCATCTGGTGAATCGCTATCTGCGCGGCAAAAAGACCGTGCCACGGCTAATCGCCATGCTCGCGGTCGGCCTTCTCCTGGTTGTGAATCTGAAGCTAACGCTGGCGATTGGATTGCTCGCGTACGCCTATTCCGGTCTTGCGGGTCATTTGTTCCGCATGGTGCGCCGCTACCGCCGGCCCGATCAGACTTCGATGTCCGGCGCTGCCTGATGAATCGACATCTCGATCATCCGCCCAAGGATCGGCCAGCGCAGGCGATTCGGCCAGGCCACCTCGCAGAACGCGATGCCGAGTTCGCCGGTATCGTGCATCGTCGCCGCGTATTGCAACCGCAAATAGAACGGCGTCGAATCGATGACCTGCGGCGACCTCAGGGTCAGAACATCGCCCAAAAGCAAATGGCGCGGATAGCGCAGCCCCCACGGCGTGTGTGCATCCCAGATGCCGCTCGCGCCTTTTGCGGGAACGTCGCGCATGCCCCCGAGATCGATCTGGACGATGTGTGTTTCGTCCGACGATCCGCCTGCGCGGGGCGCGGCGTGATGGAATGTGATTACGCGATTCGGAAGATGCAGCCGCCCCCATATCCAGTGGCGTAAACCGGGGCCAATCGGGCTTGTTCCATAGTTGTGATCGTGATACCCCCTCCCGCGTAACTCGATCGTTTTCACACCTTTGCCGTTTGATGCCGCAATGCGGATCGTGCCGGCAGCCCTGCACATCGGATCGGCAAGTACCCAGCGATGATCGGCGCCGGTCATGCGGCGGGAAAGAAATGTTCGCTCCATAGGCGCATGCCGCACGATCGGATCGAAGGTCAGTTCCGCCGAAAGCAATGAGTCGTGGTGGAGCTTGGGCCCGCGCAGGGTGAGGGACCACGGCATTCCAGTAAGAGACAATCGGTATTGGCCGGACTCGTCACGCCGCAGGCGATTTGGACCGATTTTTAGATCGACCGTATCGACCGCCACGGTGAAATCGCCCGGCGCATATTGCGTCATGAACTGGGCCGCAACCCGGCCTTTCTCGTAGACGACAAAATATGCACAGGGATAATCGCCGGCCACGGGAGGCCGGCGACGGGTCGGCTGCCGCAAAAAACTGGCATACGCGCGCAGGTAGCCCGGATGAAATACAAACCCCTCCAGCAGAATAGCGACGACCTTCAGGTCGCTTTCGGCGTCCTCGGCATCGAAATACCACCATTCGTAGCCGCCCGGGGCGGCCACCTGATGCCAGCCATCCGGGCCGGCGGCTGGGTTTGGATTATATTGTGAAAACTCCATCAGGTTTTTTCCATGCCAAACACACTGGATTGATTGTAAAATGACACTAATAGCTCAAGGGAACGTATCCAGCGTATTGGATCGGGAAGTAAACAATGGCATCGGAAAAATCGCAAAGTATTGAGGCGGACCCCTCTGCAAACGGCGGCGCCGCAGTTGCCACGAAGCCCGGGGAAAAAGCCAGCGCCCGGCCGGCCATAAGTGGCACCAATCCGCAAAAGCTCCCGCCATTTAATGTGATTCTGCTCGACGATGACGATCACAGCTACCAGTACGTGATCGACATGCTCGGCGGGTTGTTTGGTCATCCGAAGGAGAAGGCGTACAAGCTGGCAAAAGAAGTAGACACCGCTGGCCGCGTCATCGTGCTGACCACGACAAAGGAACACGCAGAGCTCAAACGCGATCAAATCCGCGGCTACGGCGCTGATCCGCTCATGCAAAGTTCGCACGGAAGCATGAGGGCGACCATTGAACCGGCGATCGACTGATCGAGCCGGCCGCTACGCCATTGCCATCAGTTTCCACATCGCCAACGCGACCGTTGCAATGCAGACCGCCATCAACGCGATCATCGAGATGTTCAACTTCGTTTCCGGCCGGACGAGGGGGCGATGGCGGCGCTGCCAATCGACCAGCGGCGCCAAGTCGACTTGGCTGATCGTTTGCGGCAGCGGAAGTGGCTGAACGGCCGGCATGACCATGGAGGCCAGCATTTCGGCCGGGTCGAAGCCCGGACCAGAGCCGCCCGGCGCCCACGCCGAGCTCCCGCTGGAAAGTGCGGCCGCGCCGCTAATGGAATCGTTCAGCAAATCGAGAGACGCCTGAAGCGGCAGATCATCGACGCAATAGCGATCGACGACTCCAAAATCTCGCCCGCGCACGATTGGCCGCGGCATCGGCCGGCGGCGAAGTGTGCTGGGCCGCACGGCCGACGCGTTAATCACAACCGTTTGTGCGACGATCGTATCGTGGCTGTCCGAGAGCATTTTTAGGACCATGCCATCGACATTTTCCCCTTCATACCCGCGTGGCGTTCTTGGAGACGGGCGCGGCGTGGGCTTTCCGCGAATAACCGGCTGCGGCGGGGCGTCTTCGGCATCCAGTTCAAATGCGAAGACGGTTCCCGACAGGGCCTCAAATGGATCGCTGGGGCGCTGAGCGAAAGAGGGGTCGAGAATGCGCGACTTTTGCAGATTGCCGGTGGCGTATCGGACAAATGTCTGCCCAATACGAAACTCATCGTCATTGCTCAGGGGATGGTGAGTGATGCAACTTGATCCGACGTGAGTTCCATTGCGGCTTTCCAGATCGACAAGCCGCCATGCGCCGCGCGCGTAGTGAAGGCGGCAGTGCTTACGCGACAGCAGCACATCATGAATGCAGACATCGCATTCAATGCTCCGTCCAATGACGACCGATCCGCGCAGCGGAAGTCGGCCGATCTCCCCGTCTTTCTGACTGATTACAATATAAGCCATGCGCTGAGGCGGGCGTGAAACGGCACCGCCTCAGGAGTAATATCGGACGTTCGACTGATAAAACTTTCGCCGAGCCAGTGTTAAATTGCCGTAG
Organism: Tepidisphaerales bacterium; assembly: GCA_038318605.1. Lineage (GTDB taxonomy): Bacteria > Planctomycetota > Phycisphaerae > Tepidisphaerales > Tepidisphaeraceae > JBBQCK01. Next base: position 6,347 of record JBBQCK010000114.1, read on the forward strand.
AGGCGCCCAAAAATCACCGATCGCCGGTTGTCGGAGCGGTGGTCACCCGATTTTTTCGGAATCCTGCTGCATTTTGGGGCTTGGGCGTCGCTGGTTCCGAGTGGACCTCGACGGCGTGCGCCGCAGCGGCGGCCCCTTCGGCCTTTGCCCTCGCCAGCGCGGTCTCCGCTTCCTCCAGCGATTTCTGCAAAGCGGTTTTTTCCTGCTCCATCGCCTGTAATCGGCCATTAAGCTCGGAAGCAACCTGCGACTGAGCCTGCAACGACTTGATTGTCGCCTCGTTGGCCGCGAGTTTCTCCTGAGCCGACTGAAGTTCGGATTTTGAAGTCTTCAGCCCAGCCTCCGCCGCCTCAGCGCGGACAACGGCTTTCTTCTGTGCGTCGAGGAGTTCCGGGATCCGCGCGGACTCTTTCTTCAATTTTTCCACTTCCCCGTGCGCCTCTTGAAGCTCCTTGTCGCGTGCATCGGCGGCCTGTTTGGCGGTATTTGCTTCCTCCTGAGCGGCCTTTATCTGATCCTTCGCCGCCGACTGATCCTGAACCGCATCGGCCAGGCGATTGCGAGCGTCATCGCGGTCTCGCTCGGCCTGCTGAAGGTCTGACCGACTGGCACAACCGCCCCCCATCAGCCCCAGCAACCCAGCCAACAGGCAGCCAACAACCAAAGTATTGCGCGTCATTTGTTCTCCAATTTCTCAAGGCGTCAATTATTCGAATGCAACTATTCTTATCGGCATTACCGCATTTTTGGAACGAAGATTGTAGTAGGCGAATCACAAACACCCGGCGCCGCCGAATAGCAGCGCCGGGTGCAAATGGTTTTCAAATGATGCTCCGTCGGAGAAATCCAGGCAGGATTTAACCAAGCAAATCGGAGTTCAATTGAGCCTCGACCTTCTTGTCCTTGGCACTGTCGGCCGGCAAAGTCGAATGAAACACTCCATTCGCTCCCGTGCTCAGTTCCAGCGGCGTTGGCGCATCCGTTCCGTACAACGCTCCGACGATTGTCACATCGTCATCGTCAATGCCGCCGTCAAAATCACCGTCGCCCTCGTACCAGTAGTGCCCACCAGACGAGCCAGCATCGTAGAACGCACCCAGTATCGTCACATCGTCGTCATTCGTGTGACCATCCAGCGTGAAGTCCGCGGCCGTTGTGAATCTTACGATGTACGCATCTGATGCAATCG
>JBBQCK010000115.1:0-7520 GCA_038318605.1 Tepidisphaerales bacterium
GATCAATGGGCCTCCGGAATCGCCATTGATGAGTGCGCAGTCGGTGTCGATCATGCCATTGACGTTGGCCAGCACCCGGCCGACCCGCACGACCGGCGGCCGACCCTTGTGGTATCCCCCCGGATGACCAAGGGCGACGACATACTGTCCGCGGCGCAGTTCCGTACTGAGCACCACTTCCACAAATGGATAGTCGCCCCGCGTCGTGATTTTGATTAAGCCGGAATCGGCGCGGGCATTGATGCCGAGGGTCACGCCGCGCACGCGCCGGCCGTCGGCGAGGATCATGCTGATGATGAGCCCCGGTTCATCGGCGACGTGGCCGGCCGTCAGGACGTAGCCATCACGGCTGACTATGACGCCGCTGCCCTGGGCGGCGCCATTGATGATGGCGACGGTGGCCGGGGCGGCGGTCCTTACGGCGGACTCGATTCGATCCTGCATCGCGCGGAGGTCGGCGGCGCTGCGCGGCGGGGCGATCGGGGTCACGGGCGATGTCGTCGGCCTCAGGACAAATGGCGCGGCGGATGGTGCTGTCGAAGCTGATGTTTGGACGCCGCCGAGCGCAATCGCCAGCGCGCCGGCCAGCAACCAGCGTGAACAGGGCCATCTCAATGATAATGGAGGGTTCCGCGACATCGGTTCCACGATCATATCCATCGGCGGAGGGAGGCGAAAATGAAAAGCACGAGTGCAAGGGCGCGTTTGACACCCCCCTGCCCCAACCTATACTTCCGGCCTTCCATGACAGCGGTTGCTTCCCGAGCCAAAGCGTATCTGAAGGTCCGGCATAAATCCGTTCGCGATGCGATGAAGGAGCTGAAGCTGGACGGGCTTCTGCTGACGCATCCTCCGGATCTGTCATACCTTACGAACTTCACCGGCGAAGATTCCATCGGCCTGATTACGCCGAAGGGATTGCACTTCGTCACCGATTTTCGCTACCAGGAGCAGATTGCCATTGAGGCGGGGTGGGTCGATGTTGCGATCCGCGAAGGCAGGATGGAAGAAACGCTTGCGAAGACGATAGCCGCTGCGAAAGCCAAGCGAGTGGGCTTTGAGGTCAATTTTGCGACCGTCGGGCAAATCAGCGCTTTGGAAAAGCAACTGAAAGAAATCAACGCGAACGTCGAATTGGTGGGGATCGAAAATGTGATGGTCAACATCCGCAAGGTGAAGGATGACCATGAGATCGACCTGATCCGCAAATCGGCGGCGATTGCGGAGGAGGCATTTGATGCGATACGGGAGCACATCAAGCCGGGCGTGACTGAAAATTATCTGGCGGGGCTGATGGGTCTGGAATTGCGATCTCGCGGGGCTTCGGGTTCGAGTTTTCCAGTAATCATGGCGGCCGGGGCGAATAGTTCTCTACCGCATTATCGCCCGAATGAAACACTGGTGCAGAAAGACCAGCCGCTTCTGATCGACTGGGGCGCGCTATATAAGGGATATTGCTCCGATCTGACGCGCACACTGATGGTTGGCCGGGCGCCGGAGAAGATCAAAAAGATTTACAAGGTGGTCGAAGAGGCGCAGGCGGCCGCGATCGCTTTTCTTCGCCCGGGCGTGACGACGATGCAGGCGGACACCGTCGCCCGCGACGTGATCACGCGGGCGGGCTTTGGGGAGTTTTTTGGTCACGGGCTTGGACACGGCATCGGGCGGGATATCCATGAGTTGCCGACGCTGCGAAAGACCGGCGGCGAGGAAGAGTTGCGGCCGGGCATGGTGGTGACGGTCGAGCCCGGCATTTATTTGCCGGGCGTCGGCGGGGTGCGCATTGAAGATGACGTGTTGATCACGCATTCTGGCTGCGAGGTTTTGACGCAGTTGGATCGTTCGATGGAAGGCAATCACATCGAATGATGCCCATTTGATGGATTGGCTCATTGCGAGGACATGAACTTGAGCGAAAAGAAAGCCAGAAAGAAACCGGCTGATTCGGCCACCCGTAGCACGACGTCGCGCGGCGATGCCGGGCCGATGGATGTCGGCCTGTTGAAGCAGCTCGTCGAGCTGATGGCGAAGAACGATCTGAACACCGTCGATCTGCGGGACGGCGAGCAGCGCGTGGTGCTAAAGCGCGGCGCGGAGAATGTTGCCGCCGGCGCCATACCGGCGACGTATGCTCCGGCGATGCAGTCGGCCGTTCAGACAACGGGCGCCGGCGCCGCGCTGCCGGCTTTGGCCGTGGATGACGAGGCGGGCCTGATTCCGATCAAAAGCCCGATGGTCGGCACGTTTTATGCGGCCCCCAGCCCGGACAGCAAGCCATTCGTGCAGGTTGGATCTTCAGTCGCGAAGGATGAAACCGACATCTGCATGATCGAGGCGATGAAGACGTATAACACGCTCAAGGCGGACGTGACGGGGACAATCGCAAAAGTGTTGGTTCAGAACGGCCAGAGCGTGGACGTGAACAAAGTGTTGTTTCTGGTCAAGCCGGCCTGAGGCCGCGTCGGCAACCCCGCCTCCGGCGTCGCCAGATTCCCGTATTGCAGGCAACCGCGGATCGGGCCGGCGAGCCGAGCGTTTTCAGGAAACCCAAAGCGCCCCATGTTTTCCAAGATACTGATCGCCAATCGCGGAGAGATCGCGCTGCGGATTATTCGCGCGTGCAAAGAACTAGGTGTACAGACTGTGGCGGTTTTTTCGGAGGCCGACCGCGACGCTGCCTATCTAAAGCTGGCGGATGAGGCGATCTGTATCGGCGAAGCGCCGGCGGCCCGCAGTTATCTCAAGATCGACCAGTTGATCGCGGCCGCCGAGATCAGCGATGTCGAGGCGATTCATCCGGGATACGGATTTCTGGCGGAGAACGCACACTTCGCGGAAGTCTGCCGGGCGTGCAAGATCGAGTTCATCGGGCCGCCCGCGTCGGCGATGAAAATGCTGGGGGATAAAGTCGCCTGCAAGCGGCTGGCGAAGAAGGCGAAGGTGCCGACCGTGCCCGGGAGCGAGGGGGCGGTGGATGATGAAAAGCAGGCGGTGAAGGTCGCCAATGAAATCGGGTATCCGGTAATCATCAAGGCGGCGGCTGGGGGCGGCGGGCGCGGTATGCGGGTGGCGCACAACGAGGTGTCGCTGCGATCAATGATCAAGCAGGCGCAGGCGGAGGCGGAGGCGGCGTTCAAGGATTCGACGGTCTACCTTGAAAAATACGTCGAGTTCGGCCGGCATGTCGAGGTGCAGATTCTGGGGGACCATCGCGGCAACGTGATTCATTTGTGGGAGCGAGACTGCTCGATGCAGCGACGGCATCAGAAGCTGGTCGAGGAATCGCCCAGCCCGTTTTTGAAATCGTCGGTGCGTGAGGCGCTGTGCGCGGCGGCCGTGCGTCTGGCAAAGGCCGCGGGATATTCCAACGCCGGTACGGTGGAGTTTCTGGTCGATCAGGATCAGAACTATTACATCCTCGAAGTGAACGCCCGCGTTCAGGTGGAACATCCCGTTACGGAAATGGTCACCGGAATCGATATCATCAAAGAACAGCTTCGCATCGCGGCGGGCGAGGAATTGCGGCTGCGGCAGAAGGACGTCATCCAGACCGGACACGCGATCGAATGCCGCATCAATGCCGAAGATCCAAATCGCAATTTCGCCCCCTGCCCCGGTTTGATCGAGGAATTTCGCGCCCCCGGCGGACCGGGCGTGCGCCTGGATACGCACGCCTATGCCGGGTACCGCATTCCGCCGACATATGATTCGATGATTGGAAAATTGATCGTCCATCGCCCAACTCGCTCCGAAGCGATCGCCACCATGAAGCGGGCATTGGCCGAATTCGCCATCTCCCCGATCAAAACCACGATCCCGTTTCACCTGCGCATTTTGGAAAACCAGCACTTCATCGATGGCGATGTGGACACCGGATTCGTCGAACGTGTCATGCTCAGCACCGGCAGCAGCGGGCACTGAGGGGAAGTATCTGACGACGTGAACCGGGAAACGTGAGTGTCGCGCAGCGGCAAGTATGTAGCAGGCAGCAGGCAGTAGTCGGCAGGCCGGAAAAGAATTGCTCCGCGCATTACTGGAGCCTGGCAATTTCTGCTGGCATCCTGCGACTTCCTCAATCTGTCCAAGCCCCATAGGCAATCGGCGGCTCACCTGCAATCTTCAACTTTTCCGTCCCTTCCGGCTTTAATCCGCTTGAGGGTATTCTCTCAACATGGACATTCGCGCCATACGGGGCGGGGATATTGAACGGCTGGGTGACATTGACGCAACGGTCGAGTCGGCGGCGTATCTCCACCTCGAGCGCCATGGGGAAGGATTGAATACTGGCTGGAGCCTCCAGGAACGGCCGCTGCGCGCCAAGCTGATCAACGCAAATGATTTCGACGATGAGGTGCGCTTTGCATACAGGCAGATCATCGGCGGGATCGGGGAGGGCATTGCAATGGTCGTCGAGCGCGATGGGTTGCTCGTCGGCTCGGCGGTCGCGGCGGGCGGGCCAGATACCGACGTACTGGAACTGCTCGATGTACGCGTGGATTATGAAATCCGTCGCGAGGGACTCGGCAGCGCCCTGACCTATGCGATCATTCAGGATGCACGGAATAAAAATGTACGAGCTGTCCGGGCAAGATCACAGACCAACAATCTGGCGGCCGGGCGGTTCTTGTTGAAAACAGGCTTTGAACTGGCCGGGCTCGATCCGATGTATCGCTCGAATCACGATTTGGTGAAAGAGGCGGTCACGCTCTTCTGGTACGCGACACTGCGATGATTTTTAACCAATCATTCGATGGCGACTGGCGGCGGCGAGTCCGCTTCTGTCGCATATACGGCGGCAGAGTGGTGATGAATCGCCGCTTAATCCGGCCATTCGCCTGAAAATACTTCCGTCGCCGGGCCGGTCATGTGGACGTGGTTGTCATTTTCGCGCCATTCGAGATTCAGATCACCTCCGGGCAGATGTGCCAGCAGCTTTCGCCTAGTGTGGCCGGTCAGCACGCCCGCCACGCAGACGGCGCATGCGCCGGTTCCACAGGCTAGGGTGATGCCGCTGCCGCGCTCCCAGGTGCGCATGGTGATCTCGCCCGCATCGTGCACCTGAAAAAAATGAATGTTGATACGTCGCGGGAAGGCGAGATGGCGCTCGAGGATCGGACCGATGCGCGCGAGGTCGATATGCGCGACATCTTGTGTATAAATGACTGCGTGCGGATTGCCCATCGAAACCAGTGCCGCATCGAACACGTCGGACGCCGGGGCGGCTCCGATGCGCCAAAGATGCTCTTTGCCCGACGGCTGGAGATACGCCGCGTCGGCCGGGATCTTCGGCAGATCGAGAATCGGCAAGCCCATATCGACAGTTGCAGATTCGACACGGCCGGATTTCAAGTGGAGCGCGATCGGCAGCACGCCGCGACCGGTTTCGATATTCAGTGGATTGTTTTTCGAAAGCTGATGATCGAAAACATATTTGGCGACGCAGCGCACGCCGTTGCCGCACATTTCAGATTCAGAGCCGTCGGCATTGAACATGCGCATCCGTGCGTCGGCTTTGTCTGAGGGCAGGATGAGAATCAGCCCATCGCCGCCGATCCCGTAATGGCGATCGGCAAGTGTGCGTGCCAACGACGCCGGATCGACCACGGCCTGATGAAAGCCATTTATGTAAATGTAGTCGTTGCCGATGCCATGCATCTTTGTGAACTTCATGGAAGCCGCATCATAAGGCGCAAACAATCAATTCGCATCATCGCGGCCGGCAGGCTCATCCGCCCGAGGCCACAGCGAGGAAAACATGAAATCATACGAAGTCATCAAGGCTGCCGTTGAGGAAATCGGAGTGAAGCCAGTGGCCGCCGCGCTGCGGGTTTCCACCGCGCTGGTCTATAAGTGGTGCGAACCGCCTGCGAAAGAGGAGGAGACGGAACAGTCGGGGGCGCGCAATCCGTTGGATCGTCTGCGCGAGTTGCTGCGCCTGACGGGCGACACGCGGCTGGTGCGCTGGCTCTGCAACGAGGCGGGGGGATTTTTTGTGCTCAATCCTGAAACGCAGATTGCCAAACCTGTCGAGGAACAGATTTTCACGCAGACACGGTCGATGGTCCGCGACTTCAGTGAACTGCTGGATGCAGTGACCGAATCTGTCGAGGACGATTCGAACATCGACGCCGGAGAAGCGGTTCAGATTCGCGAGAAGTGGGAGGATTTAAAAGCCTGCGTCGAACAATTCGTTTTGGCGGCCGAACGCGGGCACTATCAGGTTGGGCCGCGGAAGTAGGATGCTCAACGGAGAGCGCAAGGGGAAAAAGAGATAAGCCCAATCGGCCGAGGGCGAGAAGTCCGCAGATTTGGATTTGAAAACGTCGGCCCAAAGCACAAAATCCGAAGCCGGAATCCCGGAATTTATTTCAGCCGGCTGTCGGCGTTTCTGGCAATCGGCAACTGCCACCTACTGCCTGCTACTTCCCGCCTACTGCCTGACGCGAACCGCCTACTCCTATCCCCTGAAACATCACCATCTGCCGCGGGTTCAGAGGGATGCCGGTCACGTTCGGACCGAAGAGGTAGGTGTTGGTGTAGTGATAAATGGGGAGAATCGGGCATTGATTGTTGAGGATGCCTTCGGCCTGTTCGAGTTGCCGCTCTCGGGTTGTGGCGTCGGGCTCGTTGTCGGCGGATTGCAGCTTAGCGTCGTATTCGGCATTGATCCACCCGGCATCGTTACCTTTGCTGGTCGAGCGGTATTTGTCGAGGAACGTCGTCGGATCCTCGTAGTCGCCGATCCATGAGGCGCGGGCGATGGCGTATTTCTGGTTGCTCAGGCGATCGCGGAAGGTTTGAATCTCCAACTTCTCCTGATCAACTTCGATCCCCAGACCTTCCTTCCATTGCCGGGCGATGATCTGTGCGATTTTATCGTGGTTCGAGCCACTGGAATAGAGAATGGCAATTCGCGGAAAGCCGCTGCCATTTTCATAGCCCGCTGCCTTCAACAATTCCCGCGCCGCCGGCACATCGCGGGTTGGGCCGGGCCGGGAGGCATATCCTGCAAACAGTCCGGGCGGGATGTAATGCGAGGCCGTGGCCTCGCCGAGGCGTGTGATCGTTTCGACGATAGGGGCCTTATCCACCGCCATTGCAAAAGCCTGCCGCACCCGCACGTCGGCGAACGGATTTTTCGATCCATCCGCGAACGCCGGCTGGCAGTTGAACGAATAGAAATAGGATCCGAACCCGGGAAAAGTATGCACCGCCGGATCGTTGCGTCGGCGCAGCTCAGCGGCGATTTCCGGCAACGGGTCGGCCAGCCAGTCGATCGCGCCGGTCGCGAATTTCATGTACGAAATCTGCTGCTGATCCGGATCAGCGCTGATCTGATCTATGATCCGGCTCGTCACCTCAGCTTGGTTCCAGTATTGATCATTCGCTACGAGGCGAATGCGCCGTTTGAATTCCCACTTGTCCAGACGGTAGGGTCCGTTGGTTATTAGGTGCGGCGGATGAGTCCAAGTTTCATCGTAGCGACCGCGCCCGTTTTCCAACTCTCGGAAATACGGCTT
>JBBQCK010000116.1:0-7513 GCA_038318605.1 Tepidisphaerales bacterium
CCACTTCCCCCCCGAGCAACATTGCGCCGCCACACCGGCCGCATCCGCCGCCTGAAAAATCCAGGCCTTCGCCCGCGGCGCATAATGCAGCGCCTGCTGTCCCGGACTGCTCGCCGCCGCGTGCTCCAACACTCCCCCGGCCAGCGCCACCTCTCTGCCAAGCGCCGACGCAATCGCCTCCCGCGACACCCCGCCCGGCCGAAGAACCCGCGGCGCATCGCCGCTCAAATCCAGCACCGTCGATTCGATGCCCACCCGACATGCCCCGCCATCCAGTATCAAATCCACCGCATCACCCAGTTCCTGCCGAACATGCTCCGCCGTCGTCGGCGAAACATGATTCGCTCGATTCGCGCTCGGAGCCGCCACCGCACCGCCAAACGCCCGCAACAATGCCAGCGCCACCGGATGATCCGGTGCCCGCACCCCCACCGTATCCAGCCCCGCTGTCACCGCATCGACAATTGATTTCACCCGCGGCAGCACCAGCGTCAACGGCCCCGGCCAGAATCGCTCCGCAAGAATATCCGCCTCCACCGGCCAATGCCGCACCACCCCGCGCGCCGCCGCCGCATCCGCCACATGTACGATCAGCGGATTCGTCGCCGGCCGGCCTTTGGCGGCAAAAATACGCTGCACCGCCAGGGCATTGGTTGCATCCGCCCCAAGGCCGTAAACGGTTTCGGTCGCGAACGCGACGAGCCGTCCCTGCTTCAACAAATCAACCGCCCGGGCGATTTCCGTATCAGTTGCACCCATCGTCATCGCATTCTGCATCAGACAATCTTCACCACAATCGCCCCCAGCGTTCGGCCGACCGCAGTGTTCCCGTTCGTATCGCTCACCTGCCCACTCCGCAGCGACAGCGTGTACGTCCCATTGTCTGCGGTCGTGAAATTGCCGCCCGGGCCGGCCACCTTGTATGTCGCCACCCGCGCAGGCCCGTCGTTCCGCGAATCCACCTCGATCAATGTCGCCAGCGCGCTGAACCCGTGCGGCCCGGCGACGCCAATGTCCTTCGAGTTGATGTCCGATGCATCCACCGCGAAATCATCCGTATATCGCACCGTAAACGCATACCCCGCCTGATTCGCCCGCAAGGGATTCACCGTTCCCAGATGAGCGAGCGGCGGCGTCGAGTCGGCCGAGCGCGGATTCAGCAAAAACGCATGCCGCTCTCCAGATCCGTTGATTCCTTCTCCGACGATCTGGCCTTTGTCGTTAATATCGTTGGCCGAAATCAGCGTCCAACCGCCCGTCGAATCGATCAGCCCGTTCAGGTCGGCGATGGTTTTCCCATCGCGCCAGATCGCCGCCCGCCCTTTACGCGACGTGTTCAGTGATTTGCCGACGATCACGCCATTATCGTTGATGTCTTCCGCCCGACTTGCGCCCCCCAGCGTGCCAAGGTTGGCCAGCTTGCCCCCCTGCACCTTGAACGCCCGAAACGCGGCGCTGCCGCCCGATCCAAAATCAACATACCCCACCGCCGCCCCGTCATCGTTCACACCCAGCGCCTCTCCCTGCCGCCCGGCCAATCCCAGCCCCGCCGTCAGATCGGTCACGCTGTTGCCGCTCAGCGAATAACTTGCCGGCAGATCATTGTGCGATCCAACCACCAGCCCAAATTTGTTCACGTCGCGGGCAGTTCCGCTATCGCTGCTGCCCGTGATAAGCGGCAAAACCGATTGATTGCCAAAAGCCGTCGGCCGAAACGCCGCCTCGCCAACAGCCTGCATCCGATCGTCGATCGCAAAGGCCCCCGCGCCGGTCCTGCCCGAATAGTTTCCCAGATCATTGATGCCGTCGTCGGCCGTCCATACAAACGCCTTCTGACTGGCGCGGGTATTCTTCGCGTCGGCCGCCTGCCCGACCACGTCGCCATTGTCATTGATCCCATACGCCGCGCTGCGCCCGCCGCTGGAGAGTACGCCCAGATCCTTCATCCCACCTGATCGCGTCCAGCGAAACGCATGCGTCTTGCCACTGGCGGTGCGCGCGTACCCCACCACCGCGCCGCCGTCATTCAATGCGCTGGCGCTGCTGTAATCACCTCCGAGCGCGCCCAGATCGACAACCTGATAAAACGCCGCGAACAAAAGACGCGGCTCCATCGGTTCGTGCCATGTCGTCAAGTTTTGCATCGGTGTGAATCCTGGGTGCTGAAAAATAAACGCATCGCCGAAAAACATCATTCGCCAACGATCTCCTGCTCGACCAGCCAGCGGCGGGTCTTGGGTGCATCGTCGCAGATCAGAAAAACCTCTTGGACGGTTCCCGTTCCGTTGAACAGGCATTTCAATCCGGCGACGGTCTCATATTGCACACGAAAGCTCGGCGGCGTCTTGCCACGCCGAACCTTGATCCGCCCAGGCACAATGCGCGACACATGCGGGCAGTCGCGCACGATCCGATCCAGCAATGCATCCAGCCCGCCAACCCGACCATGCTGGCGCTTGATCCGCCCGAATTTCATACCGCCAATTCTATGTCCCGCACGCCCGCACATGCCACCGTCTCAAATTTTCGCCCCAACACGCGCCAGCCGGCTATCATTCGGCATTGAAATAACGCCGGGGCCGAACCCCCGCCAGCCCCACCCCGACATTCGCCAACCAATGTGCGAGAAGTAAACCATGCCCGAAAACCAACCCCTCAAACCCGGCGACACCGCACCTGACTTCGCCCTCATGGACGAAACCAAAACCATCGTCAAGCTCGCCGACCTGCGCGGCAAAAAGGTCGTCCTGCTGTTTTACCCGATGGATTTCTCCCCGATCTGCACCCAGGAGCACTGCGCATTCGGCCCACAACTCGACAGACTAAAGGTCGACGAAAACACCATCATTTTCGGCCTCTCCTGCGACAGCCCATTCTCCCACGCCGCATTCAAAAAACAGTTCGCGATCCCCTACCCCCTTCTCTCCGACCCCACCCGCAAAACCGCCAAAGCCTACGGCCTGTGGGCCGGGGAAGAACCCTACAACTGCACCAAACGCGGCACCGTCATCATCAACCCCGAAGGCCAAATCGCCTTCTACCACGAACAACCCATGCGCGAAGCCAGAACAATCGAATCCCTCGCCAGCGAAATAAAATCCGCGTCCTGAATCCGCCGCGAAGACCTCAATACGCTGGCCCGACATCCGAGTCCCCCAACCTGTTCCGCCTACTGCCTACTGGATGCTTCCTACCACCTGCCGCCCCCTCAATCATCATCCGCCCCACCCGTCGCAAACTGCGCCCAGGCCGGCCGATGATCGCTCACATCCGCTCGCGCGCGATCGTCGTCGTTGCCGTAATACGTTTCGTCAAACGCCACTACCCCCGCCTTCTCCACCCATTCGCGGGTATGCACCGGATCGATCAGCACATTGTCGAAATCTTCCGTTCCACCGAGATTCGTCGGCGAGGAAATCAATCGCTTCCAACCGCTTTGTTCAAACATTCCCAAATTGCCGGCCGGTCCGTGAAACTCATTGAAATCCCCCATCACGATCAAATCCTTCTCCGCGCGCTGTGCAACCAACCGCGCCGACAAATTCGCCAGCGCCGCCGCCTCCGCCCGCCGCTTTGCATTACTGCCAGAATCCCCATACCACAGATGCACAGTCAACAACGTGAAATCAAACGAACCGGCGCGAAACGAAGCCTCGGCCGGCGCGCGATCAAACGCCGCCACAACCGCCGGATCGACGATCAGATGCGCCAAATCCAGCGCCTCGATCCGATCCGCCCGCCATAAAAACGCATAGCGCTCATTGTTGCCCGTCCGCCCGGTGATCGCATGGCGCCAGGGCTCCCCAAGCTGCCGCCGCAGCCGCTCCACCGCCTGGCCCTCGCGCTGCACTTCCTGTATCGCCAGCAGATCGAAATGATTTTCTCGGATGATCTTCGCGATCATCACCAGATCCGGCGGATTCTGACCCAGCCCCTCGCGCTCGGAAAACTTTCGCAGATTCCAGGTCGCGATGCGGATTTCCCCCGGCGCCGTGGTCAATGCCGGCCGCGCCACCGCAGCCGGCGGCGCGGGATGCGTCTGCTTCCAATAAAAAATCCCCAGCCCGATCAGCAGCAGCACCAATAGCCCCGCCAACGCCCAGCGGCCGCGCCGTGTTGCCATCAGCCGCGTCACCGCGTCGGCCGCCACGTCCAGTTCCCGATTCGCGCTCCGTCGCCTCGGCATGCCGCTGAGCCTAACGCCGCGCATGCCATGCCACCACCGCGCCGCGCGACGGGGACATTTGCAACCCGAGGTCAAAAACCGCCCCTCGCATCCCCGCCAACTTCGCCGCCAACCGCGCCGGCGGCATTCCCCCCGCCCTTCAGGCCGGCCGCACCGCCGACAGAAGATCATTCGCCGTCACCGGCTTTTGCGCCATGCGCTGCACCGCCCCGCTGTGGATCCCCGCAACCACGTCATCAAGCCGCGAAAAATGTGTCAGCAGCACCCGAAGCACATCCGGTCTCGTGTCGCGGGCGCGCTCGAGCACACCGACACCATCCACATCCCCGCCAAGCTCCTGCCCGCTAACCAGCACCCGCACGCCCGGCTCATCGGCAATCCACGCCATCGCCCGCGTCACATCCGCCGTGCGCAGCACCCGATACCATCTCGACGCCAGTGATGCCACATCCGCCTGCGACTGCGCGTCGCGTTCCAACACGATCAGCTTCGGAACTTCCTTCTCTGCCATCAGCGCCTCGGTTATGAAGATCAACACCCGCCCCGCACAAAACGTTGCTCCCGGTCCCCTACCCATCGACCCCCGCACCGCGCAACTTGAATCTTTGAGTCACATCATCGCAAACAGTGGTTACTCTAAAAAGTTTTGCGCCACAATTCATGACATCCTGTCATTTCGCGCATGCAAATCGATGCGATGTTCCTTCGCCCGCGTGATGCGCTGGCGCGCGCCGCGCCACGTATCCACCTACATCGATATCGTTGTTGCTCAATGCCCCGCGTTGCCCGGCCAATCCTGCGGCACCGGAGATTTCCGCGATTGATCCACCAGCAAAAACTTCCCATTTTGAATCGCCTCGGACGCCCGGGCAATTTCCCCGTCAAGATGCCAGAACGCCTTGCCGCGATCCCCATTGTAATCCGCATAGGCCGCCGGCGCATGCTTCGGATCATCCAGGTCGCTGTCCGTCAGCCAGCCATCCGCCGCCTTGATCTGCCGGCATTGCACGATCCCCTCGGCCGGCATTTGCTCCGGAAGCCGGCCCTCCGCCGCCTTGCGCACGAACATCGCGCAATACCGCGACAAATCGCGCGACCAAGTCGTATGCCCCGCACCCGGATCGACCGTCAGGCTCATCAGATTTTCCGCATCGGCCGCCCGCAGTCGCAGTAACTGCTCGCGCACCATCAACCATTGTGTCTGCTTCCCATATTCCGGCCGGATGCCCCCCTCCGGTCCAAACTCCTCAAACTCTCCATTGATCGCAATGAACGGCACCCCCGCAAGCGTCTTTTTTGGGTCGGGCTTATGCTGATGCATGTTACCGCTCTTGATATGAATCACGCCGATCGTGCGATCCGGCATCCAATATGCCACGTTGCGACAAAAAATACCTGAAGTTGAATGCCCGATCGTCAACCACGGCACGCGCGTCAGTTCGGGTTGTTTCGCTCTTTCCGCCAGCGCCTTTAATGCCGCCTCCATGCGCTGCGGTGTATCCGTTGAGTAATCAAACAGCGCATCCAGATTGTCAAAAAGCACCACACCCATCCCCTCATCCAGCGCCGCCAGCCGAATCAGCGGATCGGTCGTCAGCTTCGCACCCAGAATTGGCGGATGCCCCACCACTAGCCCGCGCACTACCTTCGTTCCCGGCGCGATCCACAACCGCGCCACCGTCGGCTTTCTCGCTTTGCCGTTGGCCCCGGGAGGCGCGGGAATCGAGACCTCCGCGATCCATTCCCTCCCAAGCAGTTCGCCCGTCAACACCGCCCATTCAATATCCAGATCTGCATTGCGCGCCTGCTCAAAATTTGCCCGCTCCACCAGCGCAGCGCCGGCCGGATTCTTCGCCAGCGCCGCCAGCGCCGCCGCGTCCAACGCAAGCTCCGCCTCCTGCACCGCCTTGCGCGCATTCGCATAACCCGCATTCGCGTCGCCCAAATGCTCCATCGCCTTATATTTTGAATCTGCATCGCCCGCGGCGTCTGCCACCTCACCGCGCTGCCAAAGCGCCCGCCGCGCCGCTTCCACTGCTTTGTCCAATCGCACCGCATCGACCAGATCCAGCCCGGCCTTGGCAATCTGATCTGGCAGCGTCCTCGGATTAACATTCTCACCCGGCGCACCCATCCAAGTGCGCACCTGCTCGATCGCATCGGCCCGCTCTTTTTTGGCCGCCACCGCTGCGGCACCGATCCGCAGCGAATCGGCCGCCAGCCGATCAACCAGTTCGTCGCGCTTCACCTGCGCCGCTTTGACCGACTTTCCCGCCGCATCTAGCTCCGCCGCCTTCCCCGCCTCGACCAGCCCATCCTTCGCCTTCGCCAGCGCCGCCGCTTCTGTCTTGCAGGCATCGCCGCCTGCCGCAACCGTCTTCGCCGCCTCGAGCACAGCATCCCACGCCGCCACGTTCGTCACCTGCTGTTCACGCGCAGCATCCAGTTTTCGAGCGCCATCCGACGGAAGTGCCATCGCGCTCCCGCCCAGCGCTCCCGCAACGATAATCATCGTGCCGCCCCATCGCATCGCATTTCGCATCATCGCTTGCTCCTTTTTACCGCCGCCCCGCGATCCGCCGCGCGCCGGCGGCACGCATGCCTGGGGTTAAAACTTCACAACAATATACTTCTGCCCCACGTCCGTGATCGCCGGATCGCTCGGCTCATGATCCTGCCGATATACCTCACGCCAAGTGATGAACGCCGCCCGCTTCGCCGGTTCATCCGGCAATTCCGCAGCAATCGCCGGTGTACGCGCGCCGCCGAATGTCAGCACCTTCTTCGCGCCCATCGAATACCATTGATCGACCTGCCCGATCGACTTCTGCCGCGTCCAGCCTGCGATTCCAATGGATTCGTGTGCCTCCTCCGCAAACCACGCCTTCGCCTCGTGCGGGTCGCCATTTTCCTCGATCAGCCCCGCCACCAGCCGGTCGTCATTGTTCTTGAAATTCTGCCCCGCAAGGCCCGACTTCTTCGTGCTGCTGCTGAGCATCCGCACGCCGATGAAGATGCCCGCGAAGATCAGCACCGCGCCGATCGGAATCAAAATCTTCAAAATCTGCTTTTTCTTGTTGGCACTTTCGACTCCGGCCACCTTTCGGCGCGTCGCCGCGCCCCCAAATGCCGACGGAACCCCGCCACCGCCCATCGCCGGTGCGCTCCCCGCTGGCGCAACCGCCGAACCAAGCGATGGCAAATCCCCGCCAATCTGCGTGCCCAGCCGCTGGCCGGTCTGCAGGTTGAATCCACATTGCACGCAAAGCACCGATCCCGGTACTAACGCAGCGCCACACGACGGACACCGCGCCGAATCCGCCACCT
>JBBQCK010000117.1:0-7499 GCA_038318605.1 Tepidisphaerales bacterium
CAGGGGGGCGGTAGCGCATTTCAACCGGAAATGCCCGGCCGCTGATTTCGATGATGGGCGCATCACTAAAATGGCGGCTGAACTGCTGCGGGTTAATCGTCGCGCTGGTGATGATCAATTTCAGATCGCGCCGGCGCGGCAAAAGTTGGCGCAGATAGCCCAGCAGAAAATCGATGTTGAGGCTGCGCTCGTGGGCTTCGTCGATGATGAGCGTGTCGTAGTTGTTCAAAAACCGATCGGTCTGCGTCTCGGCGAGCAGGATGCCGTCGGTCATTAATTTGATGAGTGTGTTGTCGCCCAGTGCATCGTCGAAACGCACCTTGTACCCAACGGTCTGGCCGAGCGGCGATTGAAGTTCCTGGGCGATGCGTGCGGCGACGGTGCGCGCGGCGATTCGCCGCGGCTGGGTGTGGCCGATCATGCCGCGAATGCCGCGGCCGATTTCCAGACAGATTTTCGGCAGTTGCGTGGTCTTGCCGGAGCCGGTCTCTCCACACAGTACGACAACCTGATGCTTTCGAATTGCGTCGGCGATTTCGACGCGGCGCTGGACCACCGGCAATTCAGATGGAAACCTCAGGACTGGCACGGATTGTTGGCGTTCTTTGGCCCATTGACGCGATCGGTTGATGGCCTGTTCGATGTCGTGCAATGCTTGAATCGATGATCCACGGCGGCGTGCGGCGTGTTCGACGCTGCGCAGGCGGCGCTCGAGCACATGGCGGTCGCGCAACATCAACTCGTCCAGCGCTCGCCAGAGCGGCGCGGCGGGTGATTGGCCGGATGAATTTGCCGGTTGATCCACGATGCGATTGTAGTTGCCAATGTGTGAAAGGCGCGGCGGGTTGATCGAATCAGACGACTTCAAAGCCCGGCGCCTCAGGCGCGGATTCCGCCGATGACGCTGCGGTCTGGGCGCGGGACGGAAGCAGATGCGTCCAGAGCGCTGCGATGGCGACGATGGCCGCTCCGGTGATGAACGGTCCGCTGTTGCGCCAATAGGAATAGGTTAAGCCCGCAACCAGCGGCCCGACTACGCGGGCAAGGCTCATCAACCCGTGGTACAGCCCAAAAACCACACCCTGTTCTCGCTCAGGGCTGAGTTTGCTCAGCAGCGATGAAAGCGTCGGTCCTTGAAGACTTCGGCCAGTGGCATTGAGCGCGGCGAAGAACAGCAAGAGCCACACAAAAGGCGCCCACGCCAGTGATGCGAATCCGAGCATGCCAACTGTAACAAGCGTTGGTCCGGCAATGGCCAGCGGCCACTCGCCGAATCTTCGCGTGAGCCGGCCAATCAGCCCGCCCTGCACGATGATGATGACGACTCCGATCCACGCATACACCCAGCCGACGCCGCGCTGCGTATATCCAAAATGGCGGGCGAGGAAAATGCTGATGATGGTTTCCATCATGACAAACGCCGCCATCGACAGAAACGAGATCGCCATCAGTTGCGTCACCACGGGGCGGCGCAGAACAGGGAGAAAAACGCGAGGGTGCAGCCACGATTCAACGTCCAACGGCTTGTGGGTTGTAGACTCGCGCAGTTTGAACATCGTAAGGAGTGCGGCCGCGGTGGCGCACGCGGCGGCGATGTACGCGGGAATCACCTCGTTGATATGGCCCAGCGTGCCGCCGATGAATGGGCCGGCGGAAAAGCCGATGCCAAAGGCCGCGCCAATCAGGCCCATCGCCTTGGCGCGATCCTTGCCGGAGGTGATGTCGCTGATGTAGGCCTGCGCGGTGGAGACATTGCCTCCAGTAAATCCGTCGATGACCCGCGAGAGATAGACCAGCCAGAGCGCGGTTTCAGAGTTGATGGTTCCATGGATTTTCAATCCCGTCGCGATGGCCAGCAGAAGATACCCGGCCGCGCTGCCGATCTGGGAGACGATGAGGACGGGCCGCCGGCCAAATCTGTCGCTCAACGTGCCGAGAATCGGCGCGCCGATGAACTGACAGGCGCTGAAAATCGTGAACAGCAGCGAGACCTTGAGGGGGTGGTCCTGATATCCCGGAACATAGAACGGCAGCAGGGGGATAATGATGCCGAAGCCGAGAAAATCGGCGAAGACAATGAAGAAAATGATCCGCATCGCCCCGGCCGGCGCGGGCGCCTTCAGGGGGTCGGCCGGCTCGAAATCAGAATCCTGCGCTGGGTCCATCGATCGCGTTATAGCAGCGCTGCTGTTTCCCGCGAAGTGGCGAAGCACAAGCGGTCTATTTTGTACGTTTGGGTGGCACAGGTCGCGGCATGCCGTCACCCGTGCATTGCGGAGGATTTCGACGACATAGCGCGTGAGATCAACCGAGGCTCAAACGCCAAACCATTGAATGCTCCAGTATTCGCGACACGCGGATGCGCTTTGTACGCAGGGGGCGCGACCATACAGTATGCGGCGATGAGCAATTCGTCGCGGATTTCGATTCCATCGCCCGTCGTTGCCCTGATGGCGTGGCTTGCGCCCGGGGGCGGGTATCTGCTGATCGGGCAGCGGGCGCGCGGGTTGACGGTTATGTTTACCGTCCTTTCGATGTTTCTCGCCGGGCTGTTCATCGGCGGCGTGCGCGTGGTGGATATTCCTTCCGATGATCCCGCCGCGGCCGGCGCCGCGAAGAGTGATCGCGGCGGCCGTGCTTTCGTGCAGCAACTGCTGTCGCAGCGGCCGTGGTTCATTGGGCAGGTTCTGGCCGGGCCGATTTCGTTTGTGCCGGTCATGGTGCGCATGCGCGTGCCGCCGGCGGAGCTGACAATGCGGCTGCCGGTGAGCCATTTGCGTATGAACGAGATCGGTACGCTTTACACCGCCGTCGCGGGGATGCTCAACCTTCTGACGATCATCGATTCGGCATACCGCGCGGGGCACGACAATGATTGATGTGTTGACGCCAATCCTTTCGCTGGGCGCCAGGTCGGTGGGGCAATTGCTGGCGGCGAGCGACGAACTCGGGGTGGTTGATGTGCAATATCATTTCACGCGCCCATTCGTACAGCCCGCGCCTCTGTGGGATTACTGGGCGTGGCTGCTCGTGCCGCTGTGTCTGGGAATTGCGATTGTTTACAAATGCGTTCGCTGCAATCAGATGAAGCGCGTGCCTCGCGAGGCGCTGGTGCTTTTTGTCTTCATTCTGGTGGTGATGGTGTCGGCCGCAGGAGCGTTGGCGGGACTGGTGCGGCTGATGGAACGATAATCCGGCGGCCGAATGTTCACGCAGTTTCGGCGTCGCGCAAAAACACTATTGCCAGCAGGGATATTCCCACGCCCGCAGCCAGAGTCACGCGATCCGGTGTGAGGGTCGCGAACTCGCGTACGGGCAGGGCGTGGCCGAAAAAAATGAGCAGCGCACCGGCCAGCAGCGCGATGCCGAGAAGCTTCCCGCGAAAGATCGCGCCGAGCACCAGCAGACCGCCGGCGATTCCTGCATTAAAACTGCCGAGCAATTTGCAGAGCCACTCGGGAACCCAGGGGAGTGTGAGCGCGTTCATCGGCGTTTTGCCGGTGTCGGCGGTATGGCGGGTGACGATCGCCTGCTGCGATTGCTGTTGCGCAGGATCGACGCGCTCGCCCTGCAAGACGCGCAGCGGATCGACGGCCGCCTGGCGATTCTGGTAGAGCCAGAGCGAAAAAGCGATCAGGATCAATCCGCCTAGCAAAAACCGCATCTGCGGGCCGAAAAGAATATCGAGCGGACCGCCGACGCGCCGGCCAATGTAGCCGTGGCGCTTGTATCCCTTCAGGCCCTGGGGCCGCTCCTCTTCGAGGCCGGCCGTCAGAGCATGCACCGAAACCGCGGGAACCTCCGGCTCATGCGATTCGGCCTCGCGGCGTTCGCCCCGGCGCTCGCGAGCCTTGGCGCGGCGGTCTGCGGCGAGGGTACTGTGGCGCAGATCGGCGGCGCGTGCCAGCATTTCATCGGCCAGTAATTTTGCCTTTCGATTCGCCTCGAGCACGCTGACGCCCTGTGCCTCCAGGCGCTTCGCCTCGACGCGCTGGAGATGGCGCTGCTGTCGCTTCTGCTGGCCGTCGTCGTAATGATCCGCAAGCCAGCGGATGATCGGATCGCGCCAGGCGGCACACTTGGCGCGCTCCTGGCCGCGCTCGCCGCGGCCCCATTTGGCTCGGGCGGCAAGCTTGGCTTCGTAGCCGAACAGGGCTTCGTAGAACGCCTCCCAGCCGTTCCCCGCATAACGACAGACAAAATGTCGAAGCTGATCCTCACCTAGGCCGCGCAGGCGCATCGATCGCAGCAAATCAATTGCTTTTTGAAGAACGGGGGCGCGCTGCGCCGCCAGCGGCGCGTCGATCGCCAACTGAAATGCAAACGCCAGTCCGACACCCATCGCCGCCACGCCCAGCCACGGAAACAGCAGCCCCGAAAGCGCCAGCGCGCCGCCGAGCAGAAGAATCGCGACAACGACCTTGATCCATGCGGAGATCGGCCGGCTCAACGCGAATCGACGAAGCGCGCGCGAAAGATCTGTTTTGCGCATCAGTCCGATGACGATGACGTAAGTCGTCCCCGCGGCCAGCGGCAGAACCGCGGTTGCGCCTACGAGCCAGGCGGCGCTGCCCGCGACGGCGGTGATGAGAAACGCCAGCGCGCATGCGGCGAAGAATCCGATAATCAGCCGCGAACGAATGGCACCCAGCGGCCCGCCGCTGAAAGACTTGACCAATCCCTCGAACGCCACGACGTGCTCTTCGCGCGGCGAAAAGCTGGCAAGCTCGCTCACGCCGAGGAACTCCTCAAGGTCGGCGACGACTTCGCCCATCGACGCGTGTCGCGCATCCGGATCCTTGGCGGCCATTTTCTGGATAATGGCCGACAGTTCCGGAGGCACTCGCGTCGCCCGCTCGTGGGCGGCCGGCATTAGCTGCTTAACATGGCGAAGCAGAACTTCGTCAACGGTTGCGCCCTCAAACGGAGGCTTGCCGACGAGCAGATGAAAGAAGGTGCAGCCGAGAGAATAAATGTCGGCGCGTGCGTCCACGGCGTGGGCGTCGGCCGCCTGCTCGGGAGGCATATATGCGGGCGTGCCCATGGATACGCGGGCGTCGGTCACTTGGGCAGAGCCAGCAGACCCGGCGGCGCGCGCCGCGGGCATCGCCTGGCTGCGTTGTTCCGACGATCGGCGCGTTTTCACGAGGCCCAGGTCGGCGACTTTGACGATGCTCTGATCGTTGAGCAGCAGGTTGGCAGGCTTGATGTCGCGATGCACCATGCCATGTTCGTGCGCGAATTTGAGCGCTCTCGCCGCCTGCAAAACAAAGGTGGCGGCCACCCGCGGATCGAGGCGGCCTTGCTGTTCGATGAGTTCGAGCAGATTTTGACCGCGAACGAATTCCATGCTGAAATAATGCCGCTGGCCGGCATCCTCTTCCTGGGCGCCGATGTCGTAAATCTGCACGACATTGTGATGTACGAGCTGTGCGGCCGCGAAGGCTTCGCGCGTGAAGCGCGATACAAATTCCGCATCGCGCGCCCATTGCGGGTGCATCACCTTGACGGCGACATCGCGTTCGAGGGAGAGCTGGCGCGCTCGATATACCGCGCCCATGCCTCCCTCGCCGAGGCGGGCGATGAGTTGGTAGCCGCCCAGGGTCTGGCTGATCGATGGATCGGGCGGCAATGTTTCCGCCATGGCGGCGCGCCCGGCGGGCGATGCGCCTTGCGGCGCGTAGTGAAGCGAAGGCGACGGGGGCGCGGTTTCGGCGGCGCCGCGCGGCGAGGCGCCGGCGGGCGGCAGGGTCGGCGGCGCGGGTGGCGCAACATGAGGCTGCGGCGCCGGCCGACCGGCTGTGGAATCGCCTGGCGATGAATGGCGCTGTGGGGCGGGCGGCGCCAGGGTGGCGGCGGGATCGTGCGGGTGCGGCTCCGGCGAATGACGATCGGGCGGCGGTACGGTGATGCCGGCAGCGCTTGCGCCTCGACGCGCAAGAAGCTCTTCGGCCTCAAGCCCCAGGGCGGTGGCGATGTCGTTGGTCACGGCGTCGCGGCGCGCTTCGGATGCGATGGCCCGCACAACGGGCGCAGCGCCGGGCGATTGCACCACCAACTCAAAACGTCTCTGGCACTTGGCGCAGCGCGGCGCGTATTTGCCCGGCGCGGCGTCCTGCGCCCGCATTTCGTGCCCGCAATATGGACAGTGCAGCAACAACGGTGTTCATCCAGACGGAAAATGGACGTGAAAGCGATTGCCCGAACGACCTGCCCGCATTCAGATTAAAACCACCGGCGGCCTTGCGTCAAACCTCGGCGCTTATTTGCCGAGCAGCGCCACGCCGTACGGTTCGAGGACAAACTCGCCATCTTCCACCGATCGGCCGGAAAGAATGTCGTCGCCGCGCCTAAGACCGCCGACGCGCTGGGGCGAGTCGGAATGGTTCATCAGTGCCAGCCAGCGGGCGCCGCCGCGACGTCGTTCGATGATCTCAACTTCGCTCGACGCGATTGCCAGCGGCGCGATGGAATGTTTGCCGGCGATCCAGCGCACCAGGCTTGCGACGGCGGCATCGGGCGCATAGCCGCCAATGTAATAGGTAACGCCTTTGCCAAATCGATGGCGCGTAACCGCCGGGCTTGTTTCGAACAATGCATCGCCTCCCATCCATCGCCCGGCGATTTCCGTGCCGGCCAACGGGCGAAGGCGTTCGACGAACGTGTTGAACTGGACGACCTCACCGTTTTCCAGGCGGGCGCCGCGAAGCGCTGTCTCCGGAAGCGCGGACCACTCCTGCACCTCGACACCCGCCAGCGTTGCAAGCAATCCCGGAGGAGTTGCTTCGACGAGATGGCAGTTGATGTCTTTTAAACCTGCTTGCGCCCCGAGGATGAGAATACCGCCGCCTTTTACAAAAGCGCGCAGGCGCTTAACCAACTTCGGCGGCGCAATTTTCAGATGCGGACAGACAAGCAGGGCATAATTCGACAGATCCGATACCGGCCAGGCCAGATCGACGGGGATGTGGCTGCGCAGCAATTCGCCAATCCAGCGGCCGTGCTCGCCGCGGCCTTCGCGGGCGTAGGTGTTGATGCGCCAGTTGTTGGTCTCGTTGTCGAAATCCTTCATCACCGCGACAGCACGGATCGGCGGCGCATCGAAAAACGCCTTCGGAAGCGTGCGCAGCTCCTCGCCAAGCGCGCGGGCCTCGGCGGTGCGGCGGTTGTCACGGTTGTCGGGGTCGAGCAGGCCGTGCCAATGCTGTTCGGCGCCATAGGGGCAGGTGCGCCAGCGGAAGAACGAGAGAATATTGGCGCCGTGCAGGATTGATTCCCATGCCCAGAGTCGCATCTGGCCTGGCCGCGGTGTGGCGTGCAAGTACTGCATTTGCCCGCCCGGCCCGCTCTGCTGTTCCAGCAGTCCGAAAGGAAACGAGAGGCTTCGCGCCTGCACAAGATTCTGCGCCGACTGGCTCCAGTGTTTGTTAAAGAGCGGATATTGATCGTGCGAAAAGTAGTCGAGGCCGGCGACGAGGTCCGGCCCGTTGATGTTGCCA
>JBBQCK010000118.1:0-7475 GCA_038318605.1 Tepidisphaerales bacterium
TGAACCTGATTCCAATCCCCAAGGAGGGCGGAATCTATACGAAGGAAGCCTACACCGTTGACGCCGAGTGGCCGGCCGTAAGCATGTTGAATCCCGCCACCAACCAGGTCGAGGTCTTTCAGATGCAGGATGATGCCCAGCGGGCAGGCTTAAAAGCCCTGCTGCTGCAGATGAAGGGAACCAAGGACAACTTCAAGGTCATCATCCGGGCCGACGCGGACTATCCGTATCACTACGAAGAGAAGCTGCTGCTCCTCGTCGCGGAGGTCGGCCCGCAGAATTACAACCTCGCCGCCCGCAAGCCCGATTAAGCGTGCGACAGGCCGCTATCGGCCGCATCGCCCGAATGACCCCGAACCAGGCAGATCGCGATGAAACTCAAATCCGCTGAAAAAGTGCATTACGACGCCGGGCCGAACATGACCCCGCTCGTTGACGTTGTAATGGTGATCCTGATTTTTCTAATGCTGACCGGCACATTCGTCGGCCTGACCCACTACCTCAAGGCCAACATGCCAGTCGATCCCGGTGGTGCCAAAACCGCCTCGACTGACAACAAAAAGCCAATCGTCGAACCACCCAAGCTGGTCATACAATTGACCGGCGGCGGGGATGTTGACGACAAGGGCAACCTCGAAGTGATCGGCAACGCCGTCGGCAATGAATTCGACAACTCCGAAAAGCTCGAGGCGATCCTGACTGCCAAGCTCGCCAAGTTGAACGAAACCGTAAAGCCGAACGCTCCGGACGAAGAGCAGCCTCAGGCGATCATCCAGCCGCTTCGTCAGGTGAAACACAGTGTCATCGTCGCTGCGTTTTCGGCAGCGTCCAAAGCCGGCTTCAAAAAAATCGCCATGGGACGTGCGCATTAAACTATCGCACGTCGTTCGATGGACCACGCAAGATCGCATGGAGTGACTGATGCAGGTGAAAAAGCAAAAATTGATCCACGCGGCGGTGATCGCGGCCATTTCGCTGGCGGGCGTTGCGGTCGCCCCCTCGGCGTTGGCCGCCGATGCAAAGCCCGCGGGCTCAAACACCCGTCGCCTGAGCGAGCTTCGAGGCGATTCGTCGAATGACCAGTTGCTCTATGCGCTCAATCGCTACGACGTCAAGCCCCTGCTCGAGCACGCATACAAAAAATTCGGCATTACCGACGACCAGAAGCTGCAATTCGAATTCATGTCCGCGCTGAAGGACCTCAACGATCCTGCAAAGGCCGGCAACCTCACCGCGTCCGAAAGGGAAGCAAAAGTCGCGGCCGTCGCTCAGGGAATCGACAAGGTGATCGCCCGCAGCACCAACGTGAATCAGACGCTCGACACCGCAAAAGCCCTCCTGCTGCAGGGCGTAAAGCCGGACCTGAATACGCTCGAATACTGGGGCCGCGATCGCAACGACACCGCCACGCCACAGCGCCTTCGCGTCGTCGCGGACGCCGTCCACAAATTGTATGAAAAGGCCGCCGAACAGGCCGACAAGCAGGCCGACGCGCTCTCAAATAAAAATGCAAAGCCTGAAGATATCGAAGCGATGGAGAATCTGCTCCTCATCGCCCGCTACAGCGACGCGCGCAACGACTACGCACGCGTATTGGGAATGGATCCTGCCAATCGCGACGCCATCGACGAAATCTGCAAGAAAAACATCGAATATCTTTCGCAATTCGACACGCCCGCCCGCCCCGAGGCATTTCTCGCGGATTTGAAAATTCCCATCGCAAAATTTGCGATGATGAACGGCAATTTTGATCTGGCGGACCGCCAGTTCAACGAGGCCGTGAAGCTGGCCGACAAGGCAAAGGCGCAGACATCATCCTACGAAAGCCGGTATTTCCATGCCGTTTCAACTGTGCTGGCGGCCGCGCAGCAAAAAGGCGCCGCGGGCGCGAAGCTGATCGAATCCGCGCGAGCCCAGCAAAAGGAACTCGAAACCTGGCAGGCGGCAAATATCCCCGATTCAGACAAGGATTGGCTAAAAGGCGCGCAGGCGGCCGGGCGCATGCTCGAATATCGCATCGCGCTAACCGACGGCGAAATCAGCCACGATCCCAGGGCCATGCAGAATGCGACGGATGTGCTTCTCAAGCTTGTCGAGGAGCAACCTCATCTGAAGTCTGTCGTCTTTGGAAAAGTGCTGGCCGGCCTGCCAAGGGATGCTTCTGCCGTCAAAGTCGCCGAGCAAAATCCGCTGGTGTTACACGCGCTCACCCTGCGCGGACAGCAGACCATCAACAACGCCCCGGACGAAAAAGCCATTGCCACGCCCGAAAATCAGCAGCTCATCACGCTGGCATATCGCGCAGAGGCCGAGTTGCTCAAGCGCGGTCCAAAGGCCGGACTGGATGCCGCCGCCATCGACGAGGCAGCTTACAACCTCGTGTCATTTCTGCATTACGGTGAGCAGCCGAAGAAAGAGGTCGAAGCCGCGCTGGACTATCTCAAGTCATACGGAGCCGATGCGGATCGCCGTAAGACCTGCTTCGAGACGGCGCAGTGGATTCTTTATGGTTCCAAGCACAATTTCGCGCACGACAAAGCGGCCGACTCGGCCAATCTCGTCGATGAGTTTCTCGAACTTGCAATGAGCCCCAAGCTCAATGACGGCTGGACCGGCTCAGGCCCATCCCCGCGCCAGCAGTATTCGTTTGAATACGGCCAGCGGCTCGTGGTCAACACCTCGCTTGCGTTGGAAAATCCGCCAAAACAGGAAGCTGCTCGCAATGAACTGCTTGGCCGGATCAACCAGTCAATCAAGTTGCTTTCGAGCCTCCCGGAAACCGACAAACGCAACATCTATGCCCGCTATTTTGAATTGCTTGCACATACGCAGCGATTGCAGCTTCTCGCCGAAAAAGCGCCGGAGCATGGCGAGTCTGTCAGCCGCATTCAGGTGTTGGCGCAGCAGGTGAAGGACGCCTGCGACGCAGCCATCAAAGCCGGCGGAGAGCCCGACACGATTCGCGGGCTAAAGGTAATGAGCATCCGCACCGCCATCACCGCCGCCGAACTCGCCGTCAAGGAGAAAAACGCCGAGGGTAAAACCAATCCGCAGGTTGCGATCGACCTGCTGAAGACATTTGAGGACGATGCCAAAGGCATCGAGCATGCCGATGAACTGGTCACTGACGCCATTCAGGTCCGATTTCAGGCGTATGTGGCGCTTGACCGCCGCGACGACGCCGTCGCTGAACTGACGCGTCTGCAACAGGCCGGCGGAGATCAGGCAATTCGGATCATCACCAGCTTTCTCGAAAAGCTCGACAAGCAATTCGACGCGGCCATGAAGGCGAAAGATACAAAAGCAGCCGCAATAATCGCCGCCAATGAGGCCCAGGCGACCGAAGCCCTGCGCGGTGCGGCTGAGAAATCCGGAAACAAGGCGGTGAAGGACCAGCTTCCGCAGTACATTCTGCTCAATGCCCGCACCAACATGAAGGCTGCCGAGTTGAGCAACGACGCCAAACAGCGCACCGACCTCATTGATCGCGCGCTCGTCGATTTCCGAAAACTCTGGGACGACCCCGAGCAGCAAAAACGCATTCAGGCGAATCCAAATGATCCAATGGGCCTGCAGCTTCGGCGCGCATTTGCCAACGCGTATTATGTTCAGGGCAACTACAAACTGGCAGAGTTGAACTTCCAGGAATTGATCAAGTCAAACGCGCTCGGCCTGCCGTTTATCAGCTCGCTGGATCCCAAAACCAATCAACCCATCGAGCAGGAAAACAAGGTCTATTGGGAGATTCACTACAAGCGCATCCGCAGCCTCGTCGAGATCGGCAAGGGTCCCGAGGGTGACACCGCCGCAATGGACGCCGCCAAACAATCGCTCCGGCAACTATTTGTTCTCTGGGAAGGAAAAACCGGCGGTTCGGCCTACCACGACGAATACGTCGCCCTCCAAAAAGAAATCCTGCCGGATTTTAAGATTTAGGCCTGCATCGTCTCTGCATAACTTACAAATGCCATCGCCCCCGTTGCTATCGCTCACCGCCAATAGTGAACTCGCGATTTGTAGCATCAACTCCAATCTGAATCGTCGTATTTTCCGGAAACGCGCCGGAGAGAATCTTCGACGCAATGGGGTTTTCGATGCGCTGTTGAATGACCCGCTTTAAGGGACGGGCGCCGTAGGCCGGGTCGTAACCCTCCTCGGCCAGCAGCTTTCTTGCATCGTCGCTGATCTCCAGATGCAGATCGCGATTTTCAAGCCGCGCGATAAGGCCGCGAAGCTGCACATCGACGATACGCGACAATTGCTCCTTGCTGAGTGGATGAAACACAATCGTCTCGTCGATGCGATTCAAAAATTCCGGTCGGAAATATTCGCGCAGCATGTCCTTGACCGCCGCCTCGATTTCCCACTCCTCGGCGCCTTTGCCATTCAGTTCCTGTATTTGCTGCGAACCGATGTTGCTCGTCATCACAATGACCGCATTTTTGAAATCAACCGTGCGCCCCTGCCCGTCGGTCAGCCGGCCGTCGTCGAGCACCTGAAGTAGCACATTAAATACGTCGCGGTGCGCCTTCTCGATTTCGTCGAACAGCACCACCGAATACGGCCTGCGCCGCACCGCTTCTGTCAGCCGGCCGCCTTCTTCATATCCCACATATCCCGGCGGCGCGCCGATCAGGCGGGCGACCGAATGCTGCTCCATGAACTCGCTCATGTCGATGCGCACCATGGCGTTCTCGTCGTCAAACAGAAACTCCGCCAGCGCCTTGCACAATTCGGTCTTTCCCACGCCCGTCGGCCCTAGAAACAGAAAGCTTCCGATCGGGCGATTCGGATCCCCCAGCCCCGCGCGATTCCGCCGCACCGCGTTGGATACCGCGGTCACCGCCTCATCCTGCCCGATGACGCGCTGACCTAGACGCTCCTCCATTTTGATCAGCTTTTCCCGCTCTCCTTCGAGCATGCGCGTGATCGGCACGCCCGTCCAACGGCTGACAACATGGGCGATTTCATCGCTGGTGATCTCCTCCTTCACCAGCGATTTGCCGTCGCTTGTAAGATCGCGCAGCCGCTGTTCCGATTCCTCAATCCGGCGGCTGAGATCGCGCATCTCTCCATACTGAATGCGCGCCGCCACCTCCCATTGCGCCTGCCGCTGCGCCTGCTCGAGCTCAACCTGCTTGCGCTCGACTTCGGCACGCAGGTTTTTCACTTCGTCCATCGCCCCCTTCTCATTTTCCCAGCGCGCCGTCAGCGCCCGGTCCTGCTCCGACAGATCCGCCAGTTCCCGCTCCGCTTTCTGAAGCTGCGTCTTGCTTGCCGGATCCTTCTCAAGCCGCAGCGCCTCGATCTCTATCTGCAACTGCATCACCCGCCGACGCACCGCATCCAGCGCCGCGGGCATCGAGTCATTTTCGATGCGCAGCCGGCTCGAAGCCTCGTCAATCAAATCAATTGCCTTGTCCGGCAAAAACCGGTCCTGAATGTATCGGTCGCTCAAAACCGCCGCCGAGACAATCGCCCCATCCGTGATGCGCACGCCGTGATGCGTTTCATACCGCTGCTTCAAACCGCGCAAAATCGCAATCGTGTCCTGCACGCTCG
Source organism: Tepidisphaerales bacterium (assembly GCA_038318605.1). GTDB lineage: Bacteria > Planctomycetota > Phycisphaerae > Tepidisphaerales > Tepidisphaeraceae > JBBQCK01. The sequence continues at coordinate 5,563 of JBBQCK010000118.1, forward strand.
GCTCGCCAACGAGGATCGGCTGAAACCGCCGTTCCAACGCCGCATCCTTCTCGATATGCTTGCGATATTCATCGAGCGTGGTCGCGCCAATGGTGCGCAGCTCCCCGCGCGCCAGTGCCGGCTTCAAGAGGTTGCCCGCATCCATCGCCCCCTCAGCCTTGCCCGCGCCTACAACGGTGTGCAACTCGTCAATGAAAAGAATCACCCGCCCATCGCTCTGCTGTACTTCCTTAATCACCGCCTTCAGGCGGTCCTCAAACTCCCCGCGAAATTTTGCCCCCGCAATCAGCGCCCCAAGATCAAGCGCAACCAGCTTCTTGTCGCGCAGTTGCAGCGGCACGTCGCCGTTGACGATGCGAATCGCCAGCCCTTCGGCGATCGCTGTCTTGCCAACGCCCGGCTCGCCGATGAGCACTGGATTGTTCTTTGTCCTGCGGCTCAGCACCTGCATTGTGCGGCGTATTTCCTCGTCCCGGCCAATCACCGGATCGAGCTTGCCCTGTCGCGCCAGTTCCACCAGATCGCGGCCGTATCTTTCCAACGCCTGATACTTGTCCTCGGGATTCTGATCGCTGACACGCTGCCCCCCACGCACCTCCTTCAGCGCACTCAACAGCGCGTCGCGTCCCGCGCCGCCCTGCGTCAAGAGGTCGCGCGCATCTCCCTTCACCTCCGCCAGCGCCAGCAACAGATGTTCTGTGGAAACATACTCATCCTTCAGGCGATCGGCGTCCTTCTGGGCGGCACTGAAAACATCCTGCAGCGCGCGCGACATCCCCATTTGCGATCCGCTCGCTTTGGGCAGCCGCTCAAGCGCATCGGATGCCCCCTGCCGGATGCGCGACACATTCGCCCCCACCTTCTGCAAAATCGGCCCGACAACGCCTTCGCTCTCGCCGGCCAGCGCTGCCAGGAGGTGCATCGGCAGCAATTCCGGATGATCCGCCTGCTGGGCAATTTCCTGAGCCCGCTGAACGGCTTCCTGAGCCTTGATTGTGAGTTTGTCGAATCGCATATGAGCCCGAATCTTAGTGCGCCAAGGCCAACCGTGTGAAGGCGACTTCTTTTAATCCACCCTGCCGCTTTTCGTCGCAGCGCGGCCATCGTGCCCGGCGTATAAACACCGAAAGCCGCGCGATGCGCGGCTTCGGGCCCGTTTCTATTGCTGCAATCGCGCGGGCGTTCAGGCCCGCGACAACTGCATTTACTTCTTTCCTTTGCCGCCCGGCGCGGCCTTTGCCGCCGCCGGCGCAGCGCCCTTGCCAGCCGGTGCGCCCTTGCCAGCCGGTGCGCCTTTCGCCGCAGGTGCGCCCTTGGCCGCCGCCCCCGCGGCTTTCGCGCCAGGTGCACCTGCGGCCGCCGGAGTCGCGCCCGCCTCCGCGCCCTCTTCCTTCGCGGCCTTGCCGCCAACGATCATCTTGCGATTTCCGACCTTCGGTAGATTGAACACCGACTTCGCGTCGGTCCACTTCTCCTGCTCCTTTAGCCGGTCCAACCGCTCGGCGCGGGTCAGAACATTGCGATGGCGAATCAGCGTGTTGGCACTCTTGAGACTGCGATCCAGCGACATTTCAATCCTCAAATCAGCAAAACAACCCTGCGAAATCCCCGCCAATGGCGGAAAGGGAGCGGAATCATACATTTTATGGTGCCAGATAACAATAGCACCCATACTCGCTTTTGGCCCTTCAATTGATGGTCAAAGCCCAATACGTCAGTTGGCCGATAACGAACCGCGTAAAAAATACCGATAGATACAAAAGACCCTGACCACGCTGCCCCGGACGAACGTCGGCCGGCATCGCGGGAGCGAGGGACGGCGGTGCCAATGCGGCGGCCGCCCAGACTGCCAAGGATGGCGGAATGTACGTCGCTGCCGAACGTACGGATCCAACGGATCCCGGGGCGCGTCG
>JBBQCK010000119.1:0-7444 GCA_038318605.1 Tepidisphaerales bacterium
GCTCTGCGAGAAAGCGTCAAGCGTGGCCGGCCGTATGGAGAGCCAAAATGGCAAAAGCGAACGGCAGCACGACTGGGACTGGAATCAACCCTCCGCCCCCGCGGCCGGCAGCGGGTCCGCCCCATCAAAGATACCCGACCCCTTTTAATTTCCGCGACATTGGCGCTGCCCCCAGCCGCATAAAATAATGGCGAAATAAAACGCAGGCGCCCGACTCATTTATCGAGCAACAGCACCCCATCGTCCGACAGCGTCACCGTCTGTGCACCAACCGTCACCTTGGCGCCCTCGCCCATAGTTTTCGGCGCCGCTCCTCGCGCCTGCAGCGTCATTACTACAAGGAACGACTTCGAAGTACCCTCGACGCTGATCTCACCTCGATCTGCGGTCACTTTCGCGTTGGCGGGCGCGATCACAGTGCCCACCAACGTTGCACCATTGGTACCCGCCAGCGTGAAGGTGTTCCCCTGCGCGCTCGCTTTCTCGGTCCGCGAATGCATCTGCCACGTGCCAGTTACTGCGTTCTCAAAGACATCGGCCACGGCATACAGCCCCGGCACGCCCGCGATGCCTGAATAATCCACGGCAAAGCTCCGCGTGTGGCCCATGCCGTACACGGACGACATGTCGCCCGTCGCCACGCCGCCGCCGTCTTTCCGCGGCGTCCAAGCCACCCGCTTTCCCGTGGACGGCTGCCCGCGTCCCTCGCCCTTCATGCCTTGAACCAACACGACATTTTCCAGACTCCACTTTGAATCGCCGCGCCCGTCATTACTCGTCGGCAAGACCTTCGCGGCCCATGCCGTGCCCAGCCCGATGATCCGGAAACTCCCGGTATCCAACTGGCTCCAACCGCCCGGTTGCCGCGCCTTGAACCAGATCGATGCGACCAGATCGTCCGAATCCTTCCAACCGTTCCGCATCAGGTAATGTCCGAACGCCGTTCCTTCGGCGTTCTTTTCCATCACCGTTGCCGGATCCACCGCCTTCAGCTTCGGCGTCAACACACGCAGCGCCACTGCCGCCATTTGCGGATTCGACAACCCGTCGGACGCATTCACATCAAACGTCTGATCGCCTTCCACCCCGAACCGCTTCAGAAATGACCACGCTATTGCCGGCTTCAACCTTTCTGGCGCCAAATCCGTCAGCAGTAGCCACGAACCGTTCCGGAAAAAATCCACCTTCGGCTCGATGTCATAAGGCCCATAGTTCGGCCACCGCAACTTATCCTTCCCCACCACCCCCTTCAGCACGTACCCGGTGACCAGCGCCTGGCGCGTCTTCTCCGAAAGTATGTGCGTGTTGAGCGCCTCAAAATATGCATCGGCAAAAGTCAGTGCTCCGTGGCACAATGCATAGTCGGTATAGCCTTCGCCCTCGCCGCCCTGACCATCCGAATCGATGTCGTTGGCCCACTGCAGCACCAGTCGCGAACAATCCTCCAAGTTCTTGGCCGCATTTGGCGCGCCCTTGTCGCCCATCACCGCCAGCGCTGCGATGCCGCCGCTGCCGCGCGTGATGGCGTTCCAGTTTGATTGCGGCGATCCGTTCCATCCTTCGCCGCCGCCGCGCACCATTTCGGCCGATTTGTTGTCAAGTTCGCCCGCCACCTTCTCGCGGAAATCGGCCGGCCAAGCGTCGTAACAGAGGTCATAGGCATAGGCCACGCCCGCCACCTGCGGCGCGCGGATGATCCATTTGTAGTTCGCATTCCACATCTTGCGGTTGTAGTGCGTGATCTTGTCGTCGATGCATTCCTGGACAATGACGCGTGCTTTCTCCGCGTACGCCTTGTCGCCGCTCATTTGATACATCACCCCATTGGCGGCGGCATTGAATCCCGCCCCGCAGCCCAACTTCTCCGGATTCGCCTTCAGTGCCGCCTGCAACCGCGCAACAATCAGTTTCCCTTCCGGTGTCTGCGCGTTCGCCTTCAGGGCAGGCAGATCCGCCGCACGAAACAGCAACCGCGGATGTGGTCCTGGCTCTTCTGCTCCAAAGGCCGGTGCAATCGCCAGGCACCCAACCACCCATACAAGCACGATGCACAGTTTCCGCTTCATGATCTCTTCCAAAGGTTACAGCCCCGCCAAGGGCGCGACGTTCGATCGATTGTTGCCATTTGCGGTCTCTAAAATACACAAATGCGCTTTAGAGTAGGTGCTGAGTTACGCTACTGCACGGCTTTTCTCGGAAGATCCAGGAATCCTTGCGTACGCGGGCTTGATTGCATCCGCGGCGTGATGCTCCAGCGATCGACCATACTACACGGTAGATCCGGTGGAAACACTTTGTCCGTACTTCGCACAACATGATAAGCGCTTTGTGTCTCACACCCACACGCTGGTGTGTTATGATCTTCCAACCCGGACGTTGGCGGATCGACGCGATTCCACCGCCGTCAGTCTCGTTAGACAGCCCGCGCGGACGCTCGGAACCCTATGACCATCCCCAAGGCGATCCGCCTCCTGCTGGGATTCGCAGCCCTCCTCGTCGTCATCTGGTCATTCGTCCATGTTGGCCTGCGCCTCGCCGGCACCCGCTCCGACGTCGGCAAGATCAACCTCACCATCCTCCACTGGGGCAACGCCGAGGAAGAACAGATCGTCATCAAGCTCGTCGAGGCCTTCGAAAAAGAGCACCCCAACGTCAAAATCCACCGACTCCATGCGAGCAACTACGACCCCAAGCTCAAAACCATGCTCGCCGCCGGCACCCCGCCCGACCTCTTCTATCTCACCTATGACAACCTCGAAGAGTTCGCCTCCGAACACCTCCTCATGGACCTCACCCCCTACGTTACCGAAAACTCCCCCACTGGCCGGCACCAAGCGAAGTGGCTCGACGACTTTTACCCCATCCTCCTCGATGTCTTCCGCTACGACGGCCACCTCCCCGGGCAAGGCGCGCTTTACGGCCTGCCCAAAGACTTCACGCCGATGGTCACCTTCGTCAACCTCGACCTCTTTCAGAAAGCCGGGGTCAAGATTCCCTATGATGGATGGACGTGGGATGAATACGAAGGCGACATGAGAAAAATCGCCGCCCTCTCGCTGCCCAATTCCCAGCCCGCCGACCGCATTTATGGCGGCGTCATCAACACCTACCAGGAAGTGCTCAACAACATCCTCTGGACCTACGGCGGCGAACTCTTCGGCAAGGACGGCACCGACTTCCGCGACATCCGCTTGGAAGACCTCAAGGCTCAGGCCGCCCTTCAAATGGTCAAACGCCTGCGCCTCGACGAGAAGACCGTCTTCAACGCCACCGGCATCGCCCTTGAAGGCGGCCAGCAGTTCTACGACGGCAAGATCGGCTGCATCCTGCCCATCGGCCGGTGGATGGTCCCGCGCTACCGCAGCATCAAAGACTTCCGCTGGGATGTCGTACCCCTCCCGCACGGCGAGCGCACCGTTTCGCGCATCACGACCGTCGCATGGACCATCTCTGCCCGCACGCAACACTCCCAGGAAGCCGTAGCGCTGCTCAAGTTTCTCTGCGGGCGGGAAGGCCAGGCGATGTCGGCCCGTCTCGGTCTCGCTATTCCCAGCCTCAAGAGCGTCGCGGAGTCCGACGACTTTCTCACCCCCGGTCTCGAGCCCAAAAACACCCCGCTGTTCCTGAAGGAAATCACCCACGCCCGCCGATCGCTCACTCCGAAGGAGAAAGAGTTTAACCGCATCTTCGAGCAGGAAATGAGCAGTGCCCTCCAAATCGGCAACATCTCCACGATGGACGCCGCGCGCAACATCCGCCAGCGCTGGCTTCGCGAACTCGATTCCCCCCTTCGAAAAGAACAGGCCGCGCCTATGCCCTGGGGCTCCCTGGCCCTCCTCGGTGTCGGCCTGCTAACCCTGCTCCTCATCCTCTTCGTCCGGTGCGCCTCGCGTGAAAACCTCGGTCCCATCGACCGCGCCAACCAACGCGCCGGCTGGATGTTTATCGCTCCGTGGCTCATCGGCTTCGCCCTCTTCACCCTCGGCCCTATGGCCTTCTCACTCCTGCTCTCCTTCTGCAAATGGAGTTCCATCACCCCGCTTGGCGAAGCCAGGTTTGTCGGCCTCGGCAACTACAAACACATGCTCTACCACGACCGCGAAGTCGTCGGCCAGTCCCTCTGGGTCACTGTCTATTATGTGATGCTGGCCGTCCCCATCGGGCAGGCCGCGTCGCTCGCCATCGCGCTGCTCGTGAACGCCAAGGTCCGCGGCATCTACTTCTTCCGCACCGCCTTCTATATCCCCGTGCTCATTGGCGGCGTCGCAATGGGCACCCTCTGGCTCAAGATATTCAACAATGATTACGGCCTGCTCAACGGACTTCTTCGCCCCATCACCGCACTCTTCGGCGCCACGCCCCCCGACTGGTTTGGCACCGACGCCAAGCGCTGGGCCATCCCCGGCTTCGTCCTCATGAATCTCTGGACCGTCGGCGGCGGCATGATCCTCTATCTCGCCGCCCTTAAGGGCATCCCCGCCTCCTACTACGAAGCCGCCCGCATCGACGGCGCCGGCCGCCTCCGCCAATTCTCGTCCGTCACCCTCCCCTTGATCTCCCCCTTCATCTTTTTCAACGTCGTCATGGCCCTCATCGGCAGTTTCCAGGTCTTCACCCAGGCCTATGTCATGACCGGCCCCGGACCTGACAATTCCACTCTCTTCTACGTCCTCAACCTCTACTACCAGGCCTTCGAATATCACAGCATGGGTTACGCCTCCGCCCTCGCTTGGGTCCTCTTCGCCGTTGTACTCGTCCTCACGCTGCTCGTCTTCCGCGCCTCACGTCGATGGGTTTACTACGAGGGTCTCAGATCATGACCACCATCGCTGCAACACTCCCCACTCCGCTCGCCGCCCCACGCCGATTCGATTTCGGCAAGTTCTTCGCCTACGCGATGCTCATCGTCGGCTCGGCCATCTTCCTCATCCCGTTCAGTTGGATGATCTCCGGCTCGCTCAAGACAGAGGCCAACGCCCAGTCCAGCAAGGTCGATCTCCTCCCGATCCCCGCAATCCCTCAATGGCAGAACTATTCCGAGTCGCTGCAGAAAATGGACTTTGCCAACTGCCTCGCCAACACCGTCGTTATCACCGCCTTTGTCGTTCTCGGACAGGTCATCTCCTGCTCACTCGTCGGCTTCGGCTTCGCCAAATTTTCGTTCCGCGGCAAGCCGGGGCTCTTCATCGTCATGATCGCCACCATGATGCTGCCTGCCCAGGTCACGATGATCCCGGTCTTCATCTTATTCCGCAGCCTCGGCTGGATCGACACATTCCTTCCCCTGGTTTTGCCCGCCTGGCTCGCGAGCCCGTTTTTTGTCTTCATGTTCCGCCAATTTTTCGCCGCGATACCTGACGAACTCCTTGAAGCCGCGCGCCTCGATGGTGCCAGCAACTGGGCCATCTACTCGCGTCTGATGCTTCCGCTTTCCGGCCCTGTCATCGCCATTGTCGCGGTGCAGAGCTTTATCAGCACATGGAACGACTTTATGGGCCCGCTGATCTATCTCAACAGCCCGGAGAACCGCACGATCGCACTGGCGCTCAACAGCTTCAAAGGGCAGTACGGCGTCACCAATGCCAACCTCCTCATGGCCGCCACGGCCGTGACCATGCTCCCATGCATCCTGCTCTTCTTCGCCTCGCAGAAGCACTTCGTGGAGAGCGTTGCCATGAGCGGATTGAAGGCGTGACGGCGGAACGGAGCGAGGCGGGCAATCTTGGCAGGTAGATGGTGACTCTTTTCAGATGATGGAAAGCTTCTTCTGCAGCTTCAAGTCGGAACTGATCGACCCAGAAAAGTTCGCGGCGAAACAGGCGGCCACGACCCGGATCATCGCGTGGATAGCGGTGTGGAACAATCGCCGCCGGCGTCACTCCGCCATCCACCTGATCCCCCGACCTTTGCCAGGACGGCTCACAAACGCGCATAACACCCACTCCATCTTTGCGCCGCATTCATGCCTGACGCCCAAAACAGTTGACGGTATCAGGCGATCCTTCACACCCCCGCGTGAGCTTTTACCTGCTTTTCCGCATGGTAGCTGCTGCGGACCAATGGGCCGGATTCCACGTGGCGGATGCCACGGAGTTCCCCCTGTTCTTTCCAGTGAACGAATTCATCGGGATGGACCCAGCGCGCCACGGGCAGGTGGCGCGGCGTGGGTTGGAGATATTGGCCGAGCGTGAGAATCTCACATGAGATCGCCACCAGATCATCGAGCACCGATTCGATTTCGTCGGCCGATTCGCCAAGGCCGAGCATCATGCCGGTTTTCGTGGTCAGGCCCTGGTCGTGGGCGATCTGCAACAGCTTCAGCGAGCGATGATACTTCGCCTGCGGGCGCACCTTGTGATAGAGCCTCGGCACGGATTCGATGTTGTGATTGAGGATTTCCGGGCGCTCGTCGAGTACGAGCTGCAGGGCGTCCCAGTTGCCGCAGAAATCAGGGATAAGCACTTCGACGCTGGTGCCAGGCGACTGCCGGCGCACTTCGCGGATGGTGTGCGCCCAGACGGCCGCGCCGCCGTCGGCCAGTTCATCGCGATTGACGCTGGTGAGCACGACATGCCGCAGGTCCATGATGCGAACCGCATCGCCAACACGAATCGGCTCATCAAGATCTAACACGCCAGGCCGGCCGGTGGCGATATTGCAGAAGCCGCAACTGCGCGTGCATACATCACCGAGAATCATCAATGTGGCTGTTCCGGCCGACCAGCATTCGCCGAGATTGGGGCATTTTGCCTCCTCACAAACGGTGTGAAGCCGATGCGACTTAACAAGCTGAAGCGTGCGCGCGTACCCCTCGCCGGCCGGCATTTTCATCTTCAGCCAGAAGGGCTTTCGCGCCGGCGGAGCCTCGGGATCGGCGGTTATGACAGTCAGGGAAGTCATAAAGTTACATCAGGTCCACCCGATCGCCGGCGCGGATCACAAGCGGCGGACAATCATAGGGATCGGCCGGTGCATCGGCAAAGGCGCACCGCCGATCCCGCCGCATATTTGAAAATCCGGGCAGACCTGTAAGATAGTGTGAATGGAAGCGGGCGATACACGACGAAGCGCCAGTTCGAATGGCAAACCGACGGTGGCAATTATTTTGCCGCCGAAAATTCACGCGTGGATGTTCCGGGCGCGCGATCTCGATCGTCTGCGTGAAGCGGCGGAAGTTATCGGACCGCCCCCGAGCAATAAGCCCGAAGATGTGTCTCCATTACTAAAAGATGCGTCCGTGGCGATCGGCGGGTGGGGTTCGCCGCGGATGGATGACAAACTTCTGGCCAGCGCCCCGAAGCTAAAGCTCCTCGCATACAGCGCCGGTTCGGTCAAAGGCGCCATCAGCACCGAACTTTACGACCGGGGCGTGCGTGTAACGACCTCCGCATCGGCCAATGCCGTGCCCGTGGCGCATTTCACGCTGATGACAATGGTTTCACTG
>JBBQCK010000120.1:0-7349 GCA_038318605.1 Tepidisphaerales bacterium
TACGACCAGCTCCAGTCAGGGAGGCGGCGTTTATCTTTACGACACCGATGGAACGCTCGAGGGTCTGATCCAAAGCCCGAATACGCAGTCAAGCGACAGCTTCGGCGCGTCGATCGCCGTCAGTGGCGCCTCGATTCTGATTGGGGCGGCAGGTGAAAGCACAGGCGGGCTGGCAAGCGGCGCTGCATATCTATACGACGCTTTTGTTGATGCCGACGGGCCTGTCAATATCGCCAACCCAAGTCCAAACGACTTTGATCTGTTTGGGGCCGGCGTGGCGTTCAATGCGGGCAATGTGCTCGTCGGCGCGCCGCAATCGGGCACCGATCCAGATACGGGCGATTCGGAGGCGGGTGCGGTATACGAATTTTCCCCTGCCGGCACACTGATTCGCGCCATCGCGGCGCCCACCCACGAAAGCGGCTACAGCGAGCAATTTGGCCGATCTATCGCCGTCAGCGGTGGGCACCTGTTCGTAGGGGCGCCCGGCACGACTGCCCAGATCGATCAGCCCGTGCTCGATGAAAACGGCGACCCGGTATTGGACGGCAACGGCGATCCTGTGCTGGCGCCCGCGTCATTTCCAACCGGCGTGGTGAACGTCTTCGACCTGGCAAGCGGCGCGCTCGAACAAACAATCGCCAATCCCGGCGCACCTACATCCATCGTCGACTACAACGCTGTCGTCATCCCCAATAACTTTGGGGTGGCGCTGGATGTTTCGTCAGATGGAACGCTGATCGTCGCGGATGCGTATTACGACGCTGGCCCGACCTTCGACGCGGGTGCGGTCTGGACGCTGCGCGACGGCACCTCGACGCCCCCGGGCAACAGCGATCCGACGGTTGACGCGATCGCCGGGCCGGCCGCGCTGTCGGCGGGTGAGGCGGGCACCTATTCGGTGACATTCTCTGACGCCGACGCCGGCGACACCCATGAAATTTCGTGGGATTTCGGCGACGGTACGGTCATCGCCTTTCATTCGACTAACGACGCGGGTGCACTGTCGGTTACGCACCAATATGCGTCGGCCGGGGATTACCAGGTTATGGCGACTGTCCGCGACAACCAAGGCGGAACAGGCGCTTCGCCAACGCTGTCGGTTTCGGTGGCGGCGGTAGCGGAAGTGGATTCCAGCGGCAACCTGATCGTCACGGGCGGCGCTGGAAATGACACGATCACTGTTTCCAACAATGGCGGCGGACTGGAAGTGACCTACAACGGCATAAGCCAAGGCACTTTTTCGGCAACGGGAACGATTCAAATAAACGGCGGGGACGGCGATGATTCGATTACAATTGCCGCCGACGTGACGCACAATGCGGTTCTCGATGGCGGCGACGGCAACGATACGCTAACTGGAGGCGCCGGGCAGGACACCATTCGCGGCGGCGATGGCGATGACATTATCGATGGCGGGGCAGGCTTCTGGGATCGGCTGGAAGGAAACGACGGCCGGGATTACCTGCTCGACAACGACGGCGTCTTCAGCGCCTATGCAGGCGCCGGCGACGATCTTCTGGAGCTTTCGTTCGCACAGGCCTGGACCAAACAGGCCGGCAGCACGCAGCGACGCAGTGATGGACGTGTTCAGGGCAACGGCGGCGACGACGTGATCTATTTGAACGCGCTCGGCGGCGGCGGGACGCTCTTCTTCTCGATCAAGGGAGATGATGTCGGCAAGCAACTCACGGATGGCAACGACACCGTGATGCTGTTCGGCAATTATGCATCCGGCTCGGTGGTCGATTTGGACGGCACCGGCGCAGCGCCGTCGGGTTATGTGCAGCCGAGCGGCGACAAGCTGTTCGGTTCGCGCAGTTTGAGCCATTCCAACGATGGGATTAACGCCGGAAGCGATCCTTCGTTTACACGCATCAGCCAGTCGGCAGCACTGGACATCCTGAGCGCGACGCGGGATGAATTGTTGGCGTAGCAGGCAAGAAGCGGTAGGGATTGGATTGAAAGAGCGGGGCGTGTCCGCATGGCGGATGCGCCCCGCTCGTTTATTTGCGAGGAGCGGATGAATCTGTTTTATCCCGAATGTTGCCGGCTTGGCCGGCGTTGATCGAATTCTGCGAGGCGGCACGCATTGGGCCGGCGGCCTCCGACGCAGGCAAAAGAATGTAAACGTTGACGCGCGCTGAATCATCCGACGGCGCGGCCGACTGACGTTCTTCAATGTGGCTCGAAGGCGCCGATGCCGCTGCAACACGGTCTACGGGGCGTGTGGTCGGCGCGGGCGTATCGGGTTGAGCGATGGACGGCGAACTTGATCGAATATCAGAGCCAACCCGCTTTCGATCGCGCTCGGCAACGGGCTGCGTGGTTTGCGGAGACTCAGTTTTCAACTCGGCATCGAGCCGCCTGCCGTCGCCAGGCGCGACGCCTTTATCTTTCGCTGCGTTCCTCCGCATGCCGAGCACATCGTCCTGGGCGTCGAATCCATCGAGAATCCTCGCCAATTCCCGCGCCTGAGTACGCGTTGCAGCTCGCACGACAATTGCCTTCGGAACAGGCCCGCCGACGCCGGCGTTGTCTGGAATTGCATCTTCTTGCGGATTGGCGCCGCCAATGGGGCCATTGACGCTGCCGGTCAGTGTTGACTGACGCGCGGAAGCGATAGAGGCCTGCGACAGGTTATTCTTCGCGCAGTAATCGGAGACGACCTTTTGCACCTCTCTGGCGTCGGCCAGGGTTGCGTTCAGCGTAATCGACGGCGGCGCGGGAACATCCTTCAATGTAATTGCACGGGCGATGACACCGGGCAGGCCAATTTCTCGCAGTGCGGTCAGTGCGCTGTTCAAATCTACATCGCTGTCCACCCTTTCAGCGGCGGCCACTGATGTCCCGGCTTCCCTTGCCGCAGCGCTCGCGGACAATTCTGGGACGGATTTTGATTGATCGACTGAATTTTTGTTCGACACCCCATCAGTGTCCCGCGCAAAAGTGAACGGCGCTGGCGCCCTGTTGCCCCATGCCGCGTCGGGCTGTGTACCGGCTGCCTTAGCCAAATCATCCCGTCGCGGTTCTTCTGCTTTGGCAGCGGTGAGCGACCGATTGGATGCCGTGGCGGGAGGGGTTTCCATCGCCATTTGACGCGTGCGGCTTGGCAACATCTGGTAGATGACAATTCCAAGCCCGAGACAAAGAGCGATCATCGCAGCGGCTGAAATCCATAGGCGGCGGTAATTGAACTTAAGTGACGAGCCAATCGGGTCGGCCGACTGTACGCCGAGCAACACCGATCGCTCGAGCTGACCCTGAAGATTTTCGGCCACATCCGGCGGCGCGACGGCGCGCGGCAGGTCGTGCAGCAAAGTGCGCATGTGCCGCAGTTCGCCGATCAGCCGAGCGTGCCCTGGATTGGAAGCCAGATGTTTTTCGATCTCGGCACGCTCGACCGGATCGAGTTCGCCATCGATGTAGGCACACAATTTGGCTTCGATGTCTTCCATGTTCTTCGCCATATCAACCCGACAGATAACCTTTTAATTCATCCCGCAGCGCCAATCGCGCTCGGAACAGCCGGCTTTTGAGCGTTCCCAGCGGCAGGCCCAGCACCTGGGCCATTTGCTGATAATCAAAGCCTTCAACATCTCGCATCACCAGAACCGCGCGATATTCCGCATCGAGCCGGCCCAGCGCCTCTAGCACCTTCTCATTACGTTCGCGTCGCTCGGCCTGTTCCGACGGCGAAGGTTCGGCATCCCGCGCCATGCGATCGATCAGGGCACTGGCCTGATTTTCAACTTCGCCCGCGCGCTGGCCGATCGCCGAAAGCGAAAACACACGGCGACGCTGCACCGTGCGAAGCTGGCTGATCGCCAGATTGACGGCGATGCGGAAGAGCCAGGTATAAGGCGCGGCATCCTGGCGAAATCCGTCGATCTTCATCAGGCCGCGTGTGAAGGCTTCCTGAGTCAGTTCGCGGGCCTCGTCGTAATCGCCGACCAGGCGAAGCACGGCATTGAACAGGCGATCCTGATAGGCGACGACGAGCTGGCCATAGGCCGCACGATCGCCGGCTTTTGCACGGCGCACCAATTCAGCATCGCGCTCGGCATGCGCATCGCCTTCAGGTGCGAGGCCAGGCGTATCCAAGTCGCCTGTCGGCGAGTCGCCAGGCTCAAAATCGGTCCTGCTGAGGCTCGACATGGGTTTCGACGCCGCCTGCGTGGGAAAGTTTCAAAAAAGCGATCTGACCACTGCATTGTCCGCCCCGACCCCTATACAGGCTTGGCCGATCCATCGGCGCAGAGCGTATTATCGGACGCAATCGCAATCTGCACTATGCCATCGCCCGTATATTCCGTCAAACGAATCGGCAAACAGTACAGACGGCGCGCCGTGCCAACTCGACAGACCATGTAACCAAAAAATGCATTGAAATTGTTATAATTCGTCGCGGACCCCGGCGGCAATGTCGCACGGCGAATGGGCGGCGCCGATTTGTCTCGCGCGGCGACACCGCCGGAGGCGGACAGAGGGATGGCGCAAATGGACCCAGCTTTTGAGCTTGCGATGCGCTTACGGGCGGCCTATCTGACAATGCGCCGCACTGGCGGAGCGTTTCTCGAACCGCACGGCGCGACTGCCGACCAATTTGTTCTGCTGACGACGATCCTGAACAGCGGCGGGGCGACGCAGCAGGAACTCGTTCGCCGTACCGCGTCCGATCCAAATACCATTCGCGCAATGCTCATGCTGCTCGAACGCCGAGGGCTGGTGACACGGAGCGATTCCAAGCAGGACGCCCGCGCGCTCAATGTCAATCTGACAATCGAAGGACGCAAGCTCCAGCGGCGCCTGGCGCGTTACCTCGCCGGCCTGCTGGGCGCATTGTTTCACGCATTCACCGACGGAGAACGGCAAACGCTTTCGCGCATGCTGGAGCAGATCGCGGACGTAATGGCAGTTGCGCACCGCAATCGGCGAGGGAAGAAGTCAAACAGCGATGGATTAAAAGCGACGCACGCACGCCGCGACCGAGCGGGATTGAAGTGAGGGGGAAATTTCAAAGTTGAGGAGATTCCAATGTCCAAACTGCAAATTACAGATCGTTTGCCGAAGGTTTTGAAGCTCGCGTCTCCATATCCAGACGTTTGCCTTCAAGAATCAATTTTCGAATTGAAGAATTATCAGCCAACCGGCGGAATTTACCTCGCGCGGCATCATTCATCGTCATCGTCGAAATCATCTTCATCGTCGTCGTCATCGAAATCGTCATCGAAGCCGCTTTCCTCTTCTTCTTCCTCATCCTCGTCCTCGTCTTCTTCGTCGTCGTCGAGATCGTCTTCGTCGTCAAGATCGTCGTCGCCATCTTCCTCTTCCTCGGCGGGGGCGCCTTCTGTCTCCTCTTCCTCCTCGGCGTCGTCGTCATCTTCGGCGGCTTTGCGCTTCGCTGCCTGAGGAATTGATTCTTCCAGGACCAGGCCCTGCAGCCAGTTGTGGGCGTCAGCTTCGCAGAACAATCCGGCACTCAAGCCCATGGCCGATAGCGGGCCGTCGCCCAAGGTGGATCCGAACGCGACCAGAGACGCCATTTCCGCTTTGCTCAAATCGATGATCATCGGGGTTCCTGACTGCATTGTATGTGCCCGCCGAACCCGGCCGTCGAATGCAAGAATGCACCCGTCCCGGCGGCGAGTGGCGGCATTTAAGCGACGCAGCGCGGGGGAGTCAAGTCTTTAATCGATCTTCGTGCGCTTGAGTAGCAGGGCATTTCCAATGACCGTCAGGTCGCTCAGCGCCATAGCGCCGGCCGCTATGAGCGGATTCAGCAGTCCCAGCGCCGCCAGCGGGATCGCCAACACGTTGTACGCGAAGGCAAAAAACAGGTTCTGGCGGATTTTTTTCATTGTGGCGCGAGACAGGCGAATCGACATCGCGATGCCCTGCAATCCCTCGCCCACGAGCACCATGCCGCCCGTTTCCTTGGCAATATCCGCGCCAGAACCGATGGCGATTCCCAAATCCGCCAGCGCCAGCGCCGGTGCATCGTTTATGCCATCTCCGACCATCGCCACCCGCGTACCCCCATCGGCGGCCTGCAAAGCGCGGATCACCTCCGCCTTGCCGTCAGGCCGCACCTCGGCTCGAATATCATTGATGCCGACCTGCCGGGCGATAAATTCCGCGGCGTCGCGTCGATCGCCGGTCAATAGAACCGTCCGCAGGCCGAGTCGGTGAAGCTCGGCAATGGCGCCGGCCGCACCGGGTTTGATTTCATCAGCGAGGGCAATGTATCCAAGTTCTTCGGCCGAGCCATCGGCACACCGCCGGGCGATATAGACGCGCGTGTGGCCGGGCGCGTCGCGATTGACAGCAGAATCTGTCGCGCCATCCGCTGGCGATAGATTGAGCTTGTATCGCTCAAACAAGGCCAACGAGCCGGCGAAGAGGGTCGCGCCGTCAAGTTGCGCCGTAACACCGAGGCCCGGCAGGCTTTCAAAACCGTCGACCGAGGGAGCAGACAATCCTGCGCCGGAGGCGTGAGCTACTATTGCCCGAGCCAATGGATGCTCGCTGAATTGCTCAGCCGCCAAGGCAGCTTTCAACACCAACTCCGCGCCGACATTCCGCGCAGGTACTACGGCGATCACTGCGGGACGGCCAACGGTCACGGTGCCGGTTTTATCGAGCACCACAACGCGTATTTTCTCGGCGCTTTGCAGCGTGTCGATATCGCGAATGAGAATGCCGCGCCCGGCCCCCCTGCCCACGCCAACCATCAGCGCTGCGGGAACTGCCAGCCCGAGCGCACATGGGCAGGCAATAATCAACACCGAACAGACCGCCTTTGCGATGCCGCCCCACGTTCTGGCAGAATCCCAGTGGTGTGCGCCGCCCCACGCGAGCCAGCCGATTGCAGTCGCGGCGGCGATGGCGAGCACCGCCGGGACGAAAATGGCTGCGACCTTGTCCGCGAGTTGCTGCACGGGCGGCTTGGCCGACTGAGCGGTTTCGACAAGCTGAACGATCTGCGCCAGGGCCGATTCCGCGCCAGTGCGCGTGACGCGCACGACGAGCCGGCCATTTTGATTGAGCGTGCCGCCAATGACGCTGTCGCCGGACGTTCGCAATACGGGAAGCGGCTCGCCGCTGAGCATTGATTCATCGACGTCACTTCTGCCGTCGATCACCTCGCCGTCGGCGGCGATGCGTTCGCCCGGCCGAATGAGAATGCGATCCCCCTGCTGCAATTCAGTTACGGGCACGGATTCCGTCTCCGCGGTACCGTTGCCACTGCTATCCAGCAGCCGCGACGCGCGCGTCGGGCTGAGATCAAGCAATTGTCGAATAGCTGATCCGGCTTTTTCGCGGGCCCGCGCTTCGAGCCAGTGGCC
>JBBQCK010000121.1:0-7343 GCA_038318605.1 Tepidisphaerales bacterium
GGGGGGGAATTCCCAGAAGTGACGTTATTGATTAGAAAATGAAGGTGGATAACTGGCAGTCGTTGGTAGTCTGTTTTGGTGGCGGGCAAGGAAAATTGGCAGCGAAAGTCTGCTCTTGACCGATTCTTTCAAGTTGGTATCATTCTGGTGATGAATAAGCCGAAAGAGATTGGGCCGCGAACGGTTTTCACGCTACGGCTGGAAGCGGATTTTGCTGTGCGTCTGGATGAGCTGGCGGCGCTCGGCCGTAACTCGCGGACGAAGCTGGTTGATACTTGGCTTCGGGCGTTGGTTGAGGCTGTGGACGTTGCAACACCGCGCGATGGTTATCTGCCAGGCACGTCGGCCGTTGCGTGGCGCTTGTTCGATAACGTGTTGCATGATGCCGTTGGTGATCTCAAGGTGTTGGAAGATTTGCGGCGGGCAACGCGTGCGGAGGATGTTGAATTTCCAGAAGCGCCGAAGCGCGTTAAGGGGAAGCGGCGATGAAGCGGCAAGCCGCTGAATCCGACGCGCCGCGGTTCATCGCATTCAAGGCGGTGGCGAAGCTGCTTGGCGTCTGCGAACGTACCATCCGCCGCGAAGTTGAGCGGGGGAAGTTTCCGCGTCCGGTTCCTCTGTCTCTCGGCCGGACGTTGTTTGATCGTCTTGAAGTTGAAGAATGGATCGCGAAGCAAATGAGCAAACGGGAAAGGTGAACAATGATTGAAGTGCTGGCTCACATCTTCCGGCCGACGCGTCAACGCAAGGGCAAGCGTGCACGTTCTCGGTATTACGTCATGCGGTGGAAGCTGCACGGCGAAAGCAAATGGCAGCGGGTTTGCCTTGGGGTTTCAGATCAGGCGGTTGCGGAAGCGCGTATGCGCGAGTTTGTGCGCGAGCATGAGCAGGAAGCGGCCGGGATTATCACGCCTCGGCCATTGCGTGATGGTGCGCAGCGGACGATCGCGGGGCATCTGGGGGAGTTCGTCGATCATCTGGAATCCAGCGGCCGGACCGTCCATTATCGCAACATTGTTTCCAAGCGGTGCGGCAAGGTGTTTGACGCCTGCGGCTGGAAGCTCCTGCGGGATGTGACGCCTGAAAGTTTCGATGCGTGGCGGGCCGGTTCGAAGCTGGCGCCGAAAACGTTGAATCATTACTTGGGCACGTTGCTTGTTCTGCTCAACTGGCTCAAGCGTCGGGGCCGGCTGGTGGCGAATCCGTTGGCGTCTGTCGCGGCGGTGGCGCTTCCGGAAGGTGATTCCTCGGTGCGTGCATTGAGTGACGCGGAAATGACGCGCCTTCTCGATGCGGCGGGGCCTCGCCGGCTGGCTTACCTGCTCGCTGTGACAACTGGGCTTCGTCGTGCTGAACTCGGGGCGCTTGATTGGTCTGATGTTCGTCTGGATGCAGTGCGGCCGTTCCTGCGTGTGCGTGGGGCGACGACGAAGAGCGGGAAGAGTGCGAATCAACCTTTGTGCGTTGATGCAGTTGACGCGTTACGGGCGGCGGTGGGTGCTGTCCAGGCGGGGCCGGTTCTTCCTTCGGGCGTTCCGTCTATGAAGCTTTGGCGGCGTGACTTGAAGGGGGCGGGCATTGGCCGTGTCGATGCTGATGGCCGACGTGTTGTGTTCCATTCGTTGCGCCACACATTTGCGACAAACCTGAACCGGGCCGGCGTCGCGCCGCGGGTCGCGATGGAGTTGATGCGGCATAGTGAAATTGCCCTGACGATGCGGACGTATACCGATCGCCAGTTCCTGCCGATCTTCGATGCGATGGAGCAATTGCCACGATTCTCTGCGCCTGAAAGTCTGCCAGTTGCGGCCGTCGCGACGGGGACGGATGGGCGGCTTTCGAATGCAAAGGAAGACGCACACCACGACGCACACCGAGTTGTCAAAAGTAGTCTGCGGGTGTCAACGCCTGTCGATTCGGCTTCGGCGCTGGATGCGATGCAAACCCTTGAAAACAAGGCGGATAGTCTGCATTTGGCAGTGCCTGTCACGCCATGTCAATCTGTCCGAAAAATGAGCGCGGTGGGGATCGAACCCACGACCCGCAGATTAAAAGTCTGCTGCTCTACCAACTGAGCTACGCGCTCTTACCCCCATTAACTTAACGTCCGGCCGCGATGTGACAAGAGGCAGCGGGGCCGCAATCGCTTGGGGTATTGTTCGTTTTTGGACGTTGCGTATTTCCCAAATTGCCGGAAGTCTCTTGATTTCGGCTTCGCGGCCGTTCAATATGCCGGATGGAGACGGGGTTTGCGGAATGATGTGATGGCCAGAGAGTCGTTTTCGACAGAGTCTGACGATGCGCCCTCGCGCGTGCGAAAGAATCGCGCCCGCGCGATTGGTGTTGGGCGATCGCGCCCGGAGCCGCCCGAAGTCCATGAAGGCGAATTGCATGTGCATCCATCGACTGCCGAAGCGCAGGCGCGCGACGCGGCACGATCCGTATGCCCTTTCTGCGGCGGCATCAGTGCTTCGCGAGAGAAAATTTGCCCGGCCTGTGAGATGGAAGACACACCCGCCACGCGCCAGGCGACGCGCCAGCGCATTGGCCCGTGGTTTGTCCTTCAGAAGCGAAACCCGGCCGCGCCGGGAATGAATCTTTCCACGCTGCAGTCTTTGATTGAGAAAGGCCGCGTCACCGCGCGCTCGATCGTGCGCGGCCCGACGACGCATCAACTCTGGCGGCAGGCGTCGCGGATTAAGGGCCTTAGTCGCGAATTTGGCATTTGCTGGGGATGCGCTCAGGAAATCGGTCACGCCGCGCGGATGTGCCCGAACTGCAAACGCATGCAGGAGCCGCCGATGGCCGCTGATGCGCTTGTCGAAGGCCACGACGCCTCGCCGGGCGGAATGGCTGGCATCAATATTCTCGGGCGCGGACCCGGCTGGGCCGAGCCGGCCGGGGCTGTCGTGGGAACAATGCCGGGCGTATCGGCCGCCAGCCGCATGCAGGCGCTCGACCTCGGCAAGCCCGCTGCTCGCGCTGACAATATCGAATTCGCAGGCTTTGGCCTTGGCGCGCAGCGCCCCGCGGCCGGTGGATCGCGGGCGTTTCGGTGGATGGTTGTGCTGGTCGCCGTGCTCGTGATCGCCACGGCGGCCATTTATGCATTCGATCGCCCTCTCTGGAACCGGAGCAGCCAGTGGGTTGAACAGACGGTGCGAAGCTCGACGCCGTCCAATTCCGAACCCCCTGCTGCGACCTGGAAAACGCCGCCCTTCCCGACCGATGCACCGCCCACTCGATCCGCGCCCGTAAAATCGACGACCACCCATCCGGCGCAGACGAACAAAACAATCCGCCCGCCTGCTACCGCCCCGGCATCCGTGGTTGAGGTCCCCGCGCCAGCCCCCGCGCCCGAACCTGTAAACCTGACGTTGGAACAGGCCCGCGAAAAGGCGCAGGCGCTGCGCATGAACGCCTTCGAGGCCGCCCGCCGCAAGGATTACAAGGCCGCGCTGGAGATGTGGGAACAAATGGGCCGCATGAGTGACGATGTGCGCCACCCTGACTGGGAAAAATACCGCGACGAAATGCGCGAGCGCCTGCGGCGTTAATTGAAGTGATTATTACAACACCCTGACGCCATTTTCTGGCGCACGCGTCCGCTCTTCAAAACCCTGAGTGGCGTATTGTCAATCGACTCACTGCTCGCTCGAATCAGTAAGGCGGTCGAGCAGTGCTTCGGCCGTTTCCTTCGGATCAATGGGAAACTTCCCGAGCATCAGCTTGCCATCTTTGACGGCGAGTCCTTGGTTCGTCGGCGGGCGGGTGGCGCTGCCGGGAACTTTCAGGGCTTTCTCAGGGAGTTTCTTCCAAGTCTCCGCCGGGCGCTGGAGGGTTTGCTTCCACGCGATCGCGCCTGTGGCGGGATCGAGGCCGGCAACGACGATACCGCCATCGAGGCTGGAGTGCAGGCCGGCGGATGCGCAGATCTTGCCGTCAAAGAGGACGACGTTGAAGACGGGCCACGTTGATTGCAACTGGCCGTCGCAGACCATGAGCCGGTGCTGCGGGGCAAGGAGGCGACGCCATTGCTGCGCGCCGGTGGCCGCATCGAGACAATAGACCCAGCCGTCACTCGCGCCGAAAAAGACGCGCCCGTTTGCGACCAGCGGCTGGCCGGTGATCCGCGCGTCGGCGGTGAAGGCCCACTGAGCGGTCCCTCTCTTGCGCGCCTCGATGCGGTGCCGGTGTGGCAGGACAACGTAGTCGATGCCGCCCGCGCTCACGGGCGCGAGCTCCTCGGGCTCGGTGGGGACCTGGCGCATCCAGTCGCCGCTCGTCCAGTCCACGGCGACCTGCGAGGCGAGCTCCTGCTTCGCGGCGGGGACGGCGCTCGCCTTGCAGCCGCCTTTTTCCAATGCCGCGCCCTCGGCGAGCGGGGTGATCGGCGGCTCGGCGGTGAGCGCGACGCTGCCGCGGAGCTGGGTGATGCAGTTGCAGGCGTTGGCGCTGCCGTAGAGGAAGCCATTGGCCGGGATCATCGCCTGGGAGCAGCCGGAGCGGGCGATCGCGAGGAAGCGCCTGCTGCCATCCTTTTCAATCGTAAATCCGAGGCCGGCGAAAATGTAGTCGTCGGTGGCGCTCATGCGGATGCAGCGGCTGTTCAGGCTGGTCTTTTGCAAATCGGGATGGGACTCGCCGGTGGCGAGGCTGAAGTCGGCGATCATTCCGCTGTCGTGGAGGAAGATGGAGTCCCCACGCACGATCATGCTGTAGAAATGCTTCTCCCGGAGCGGCATGTCTTTCCAAAGAACCTTCCCATCCGCCACGGCGAATGCGAACAGGCCGCTGACCGAATGCGAGCCGTAGGCGATGACGCGGTCGCCTGCCGGGATGAGCTGGCCGACCTCCGAACCGGCCACGGCGTCGTTGCGCCAGATTTCCCGGCCGGTGGTGGCGTCGAGCGCATGGACGCTGCGGGCGATGGCGCGCGGCCAGCGCGTCTGCATGTCGTACAGTTTGTAGCCTGGTCCGCCTTTTTTCCCGGTGTCGCCAAATTCCCTGCCATCGTGGACGGCGACGTAAACGCGGTTCGACGCCTCATCGAGCGAGAGGGCGCAGATCATGTTTTTCTCGCCGCCGGAGTTCCACGACCAGCGCTTTTCCCCGGTGACGGGATCGAGCCCGAGCACCTCGTCGTAGCGGCACATGACCGCGAGCTGGTCGCCGACGCGCATCTGGCGCAATTCCTTCTCGGAGCCGGGCCAGCCGCCCACGCGGCTCGGCGTGTCGGCGGGGAACGCGTCCTTCCACACCGTCTTCCGCTCTCCGGTGGCGCGGTCGAAGACATTGATGAAGCCATCGTCGCCATAGACGTAGGCGAGCCGGTCGGTGAGGACGAGGCCGGTGCGGGGGATGCCGCGCCCGATCTGCATGTCGAAAGGTCGCGTCCAGAACATCACACCATTGAAGCCATCGCGCGCGGTGAGCCGGGCACCATCGATCGACTTGCCCTTACTGGACCTGACCTGGCGCAAAGGGTCGTGGATGAGATTGACGATCTCGCCATCGGAGGCGCGCACATTGTAGGTGGGGGAGTAGCCGGCGGGGTTGTGGCCCGTTTGCGCATCCTGCTCGTAGGCGATCCACTGGACCTGCGTCGGCGGCTTCACCCGCTGGTCGTGGCTGAGCTGGCTGCCGACGGTGTTGCCGTCGAAATGCCGCCAGTTCCCCAGCGTCGGGTCGGCGGGCATTTGCTCGGCTTTGCCGTTGGATAAAATTGCGCCGCCAGGGTGCACGACCCGCGCCAGCTCCTGGCGCGCCGGGAGCTGCGCACCATCGGCGGCAACGAGCAGGCTCACGAGTCGGTCGGCGTAGGGCAGGCGCGCCGCGTCCGTCCAAACCATCGCCGAGGCGTAGCCGTCGAGTCCGGTCTTCACGAGCTGGTCGCGCACCGCCGCAAGCGTCGCCTCATCCGCAACCAGCGCGTGGACGAGAAAACCGTCTTTCGCAAGTTCCATGAGCGCGCCGGCATCCTTCGCTCCGACCACGACCGCCAGCCCGCCGCTGACGCCTGCGGCCTTTGCGATGGCCGACGTCGGCGCGATCCGAAGGGTCGTTTGCTGTTGCAAATGAATGCCGGCCGGCGGGACGGGCGGCGGCGCTTTATCGTCGGCCCCAAACGTGGGCGCGCTCAGCGCGGTCAGCACGGCGACTGCGGCGACGGCAATACGGTGGAGGGATGGATTCGCCATGAGGTTGTCGGTGAGGGTTGAATCGTGAGATTCTATTGCGCAAAGACTGACAGGTTTAGCTTATTGCACATTTTCGATCCCCACAACAATCGCCGGCTTACGCCGCTTTGCATTGCTGAGCTTGAGCCGATCAAGCGCTGTCGCTCTCGGGTTTTCTATCCCTTTCGCAGCCGGAACTGGCCACGGTATACCGTGGGTGTCATGCCCTGAGTACGTCGGAAGGCGACGGCCATGCGCGTGTGGTCACGGTAGCCACAGGGGGCGGCGATGTCGGGCATCGCGAGGTCGGATTCGGCGAGAAGTCGTTTAACGTAATCCATGCGGATTTTTTCCAGATGGTTCGCGGGGGTGACGCTCGGCACACGGGTGGCACCCGATGCCCCATCGCTGGCACCTGGTCCTTCGCCCACGGGGTGAGGGCGACGTGGCGGGCTGTCTGTCCTTGGTCAGCAATATCCATGTCATGCGCTATCACGCCTGACAAATGTGGATGTCACCCCTTATCGTCGCCCCACCTTTTCCTCGCGCTGTCACCTTTTAGTCGTCGAAGTTTCGACGCGGCGGGGAGGGAAAAAAGGTTGCGCAACAGGTTGAGCGGATGTTGCGCGGGCGGTGGGAGGGTTGGGGCGATGCAAGTATGGGCGGCAATGGAACTTGGGGCTTGGGGTCCAGCGGGTGAGGCGGGCGCGACGGCCTGAAAAGTGTTGCACTTTGTCTCATTTTGTTGCGCCGTGTCGCGCGCCGGGAGCGATTTGGGTAGGTTGGAGAAGCTGGGTCGAGGAAATTGACGGTGTATAATTTTCCTTGCGCCTGATAGAAGTGCACAAGTTCGCCATGCGCAAACCTCCCCACCATTTCACCTTGCCAGGCGGTGCTCTCAGTACCTTCGACCGGTTTGAGCCGCTTGCCTGCCGATTCGGCGGTTAGAGGTTCGCCTCACCTCTAGTTTTATCGAGGCTGTCAAGACAAAACGCACCTGTCCCGTTTTCCTGTCCCGCGTCGCCTTTAGTTTCCCCTGCCGATTCGTAACTGTTTACCGTCTTACATCCGTTTCGCCAAGAATTTTGGCAGGCGCGCGATTTTGACGGAAGTGATAGCTTGCGTGGGTCATGGATGGCCGCGAGTTCAAAGCCTACGAACAGT
>JBBQCK010000122.1:0-7330 GCA_038318605.1 Tepidisphaerales bacterium
GTTGTCTATACTGTCGCGGCCGACGGCTCCGAGGCCCCGCGTCAATGAAATCCGCGTTACATCGCAATTCGCTGCAATCGCCCAAGCAGACTATGCTTTTCAGTCGATGCCCAGGCGTTTTCTGATCACTGGCGGCGCAGGATTCATTGGATCGCATCTGGCCGAGCGACTGCTCGATCAGGGGCATTCAGTAACGGTTCTGGACGATCTGTCCACCGGCCGGTTGTCGAATGTCGAAGCGCTGATCGGTCGGCCGGGGTTTGAGTTGGTGCGCGATTCGGTCGAATCGGACTCGACGGTCAATTTGCTGATGAGCCGCGTGGAGGCGGTGTTTCATCTCGCCGCGACAGTCGGCGTCAAACTCGTCGCCGAGGAGCCGGTACGCACGATCCGAACGACGATTCACGGGACGGAGGTGGTCGTTGAGGCCGCCCACCGGTTCGGCCGGCCGGTGCTGCTGACGAGCAGTTCCGAAGTCTATGGCAAAGGCGCGCGTGTGCCCTTCGCAGAGGATGATGATGTACTGATGGGCGCAACGCGATTCAGCCGCTGGGTCTACGCTTACAGCAAGGGGATCGACGAATTTCTGGGGCTGGCGTATCACCGCCAGTTCTCCCTACCCGTCGTCATCGTGCGGCTGTTCAACACCGTCGGCCCGCGGCAGGTCGGAATGTATGGCATGGTGCTGCCGCGTTTTGTCGCCAGCGCGCTACGGGGCGAGCCGCTTCAGGTGCATGGTGATGGCCGCCAGACGCGATGTTTTTGCCACGTCAGCGATGTGGTAGAGGCGCTGGATCAACTCATGCAGACGCCGGATGCCGTCGGCCGGGTTTTCAATCTCGGCGGGCTGGACGAGGTATCGATCAACGATCTGGCGGCGCGTGTCATTCGCGCGTGCGGCTCGCAAAGCGTGATCGAGCACATTCCGTACGAGCAGGCGTTCGGCCGGGAATTTGATGACCTGCCGCGCCGTGTGCCCTCGCTCGATCGCATACGAGAGGCCATTGGCTTTCAGCCTCGACAAAACCTCGAACAGATCATTGCTTCTGTGATTCAGGATCAGCGTGCAATACTTTCACATGGGTGAATGGTGCTATCCGACCATCCGAAAGTCTGACGCATCACATACTCCCTCCTGTTGTTTTGCGCAGGCGGCGCGGTATCCTGTATCGGCCGGAAACTTGAGGGCAGCCGGATTCACGGCATTATTGGACATTTGTTCGTCTGCACACACTTCACGTCGAATTGACCGAGTATTGAAGGTATGCGAAGCGTTGACCGCACGAGTTGTACGGAATTGCGCACGCGCGCCGGTTAGATGGCCGGGCGGTGGCTTGCCGATGAGAGGATTGGCCAGGAGATGAGCATGGTATCGGCAGGTATATTCAACTGCCCGCTCGGCGTGCTGGGCAATGCATCGGCCGACGGCGGCATGATGCGATACTTCACCTGGGATGGGGTGCTCAGCCCGTACATCTATGTTTTTTACGTCGCCTATATTGTGGCATTTCTATTCACGCCCGTGATGCGCACGGTTGCATCCTACTACGGCATCATCGATCAGCCCGACGCTGCGCGCAAAATGCATTCCTCGCCCGTCGCCTATCTAGGCGGTATGGCGGTGTTCATGGGGTGGCTTGCCGGCCTGGCCATCGTTCAGTTTCTCGGGGTGCATAGGCCGCCCGACCCGGCCATGCCGAAGAGCCTTAACATCAACTTCGCCATCGTCGTCGGGGCGTGCATCATCGTCGTTCTAGGGCTGTGGGACGACGTGTTGCGGATCAACCCCAGAGCAAAGATCTTCGGGCAGACCGCCGCCGCCGTCGCGTTGCTGACCAGCGGCGTGGGAACGCGCGCTTCCTGGATTTTTGTCGCGCCGGTGCAGGTGCGGCTGCACCACACGTTTCCGCAGATACCAATGGTCTCACAAGACCATTGGCTGGTGCTGGCGCTCAGCTCAATCATGGTGATTTCCGTCATTGTCGCCTGCTGCAACGCGACGAACCTCATGGATGGACTTGACGGTTTGTGCGGGGGCGTTACGGGCGTAATTTCGTTCGGTTTTCTCTTCCTGGCAGTACATCTTGCAACGATGAGCGGTGCGCTGCGCGCCAATGATGACGGCGTCCGCGTCGTTCTGGCGCTGGCGCTTCTCGGCGCGGTGCTTGGATTCATTCCATACAATTTCAATCCGGCATCCATTTTCATGGGGGATACCGGGAGCATGTTTTTAGGTTACTCCTGCGGAACCATGATCATTCTGTTTGCCGAAGGGGATTTCCCCAAATGGTTTTTGGCGTCGGTGGTCATGTTCGCGCTGCCGGTGCTTGATACCGTGCTGGCATTTGCGCGCAGGTGGGTCAACAAGCGCCACCTCTTCAGCGCGGATCGACACCATCTGCATCACCAGCTCGTGAATCGCGGGTTCACCATCAAGCAGACTGTCATCATCAGCTACGCGCTGGCGGTCGGATTCGCGGGCCTTGGAGCATTGATCGTTTACGTTCGCACGCGCTACGCGGCCGCGATTTACCTCGTTGTATTCGGATCGATCGGCGTGGCCGCTTACAAAATGGGGATGGTTCACGAAAAGGTCGTCAAAACCCGCCGGCGGCACATGGACGATGGTTCGCTCACAACGGTTGCCAATGTTCAGCCAGCGACCGTGCTGGAAGTACGCGATGATGACACTCCGGCCCCACAGCCCGGCGTGCCGCGCTCGGGGCAAATGTGGGTGGACGTCGAGTGATCTCAAGTTACAAGAGCCTCACGTGCCTTGCCGGATTAAGGGAACCTTGCATCGGTGACGCGTGAGATTAGCATCCCGCCGGTCATGGATCAGCCGCCCCTCTCCGCTCCCGATTTCTCGTTGAATGGCAAAGTGGCATTGCTCACCGCCGCTGGCCGGGGCATTGGACTTGGCATGGCCAGGGCGCTTGCTTCAGCGGGCTGCGCCGTGGCGATCCAAGACATCGATCTTGCAGTCGCGGAACAGGAGGCCCAAGCGATTCGCGATTCGGGAGGCCGGGCCGTTGCCATCGGCGGCGACATGGGCGAAATTGACGTTGTACGCGGGTTGATTGCGCGAACCGTCTCATCGCTGGGCGGACTGCATATTCTTATCAACAACGCCGCCATTCAAAAGCAGAAGCCATGGCTCGAAGTCACGCTCGAAGAAATGGAGCAGCAATGGCGCGTCAATATGGCGGCGCCAATTCTTCTATCGCAGGAGGCTGCCCTTGTATTTCGCGCCGGCGGGTCGGGGCGCATCGTGAACATTGGCTCCATTCAGCAAAAGGTCGGCAATGCGAACATGCTGCCCTACTCAATGAGCAAAGCCGCGCTGGAAAACATGACCCGCGCCTTGGCGCGCGATCTGGCGCCGCAGATCACGGTGAATCTCATCGCCCCGGGCTATGTCAACACATGGCGCAATCGCGAGGACGCCCGCATCGCCAGCGGGCCGGCCGATCCGGATAACATCAAGCGATGGCTGCCCATGGCCCGCATCGGCCAGCCCGCCGACTTTGCCGGAATCGTGTTATTGCTGTGCAGCGACGCCGGCGGCTATATCACCGGCCAGTCTATTTTCGTTGACGGGGGCATGAGCGCCCGCTGACATACGATTCACGCTTGCTTCACCTTTTCACGCGCAGATGTAAAAGCAACCATGTCACACTTCATCAAACTCGCCGATCCGCGCAGCTATGTTGCCTGCGACTGGAATCTGACGGCCGACGATAAAGGCCGGCAGCACTGGGTCGAATTCTTCAAGAGACATCTCTATACGATTCTCGGCCTGGGCATGGAAATGGCTGCTGCCCGCGGCGTTGATCGAGATGAGGCTTCAAGACCCGCTGATGCCTGCCGCGAGAAATTCATTGCACGATTCAACGCATATGCGGCCGATCCGGCCAAGTTTGGCCTTGTCACCATCCTCACGCTGGACGAATGGCGTGACTCGATCCTTCGCGAATTTGGATTCGCCGATCCGTTCGAGGATTTGAAAGATCGCGAAAACGCGCGCGCACTGCCGTTTCTGCCCGGACTACTTGCTCAGCTCGATGAATTGCCCGAACCTCACCGCGTCCGGGCATTGATCGAAGGTGTTTTCGCCGGAAATATCTTCGACATGGGCGCCGACGCCACGGCGAAGGCGTTTCTGGCCGGTGGGCCGGATTTTTACGCGGTGCGCTCCCGGCTGGCGCCCCGACCATGGTTGATTGATCAGTACGATGCGCTCGAAGCCCGGCTGCTCAGTGCGCCATATCGAAGGGCAGTGTTTTTCATCGATAATGCCGGTAGCGATTTTTTATTGGGAGCGCTGCCGCTGATGCGCTGGATGGCGATGCGCGGAACCAGCGTCGTGCTGGCGGCGAACGAGCGGCCGACGCTCAACGACATGACCATCGCCGATGTGCGTCGCTGGTGGCCGCGAATCCTATCGGCCGCCCCATTGATCGCCGGCCTGCCTATCGAACGCATCAGCACCGGGACCGGCGAGCCATTGATCGATCTATCGGCCGTCAGTGATGAACTCAACGCCGCCGCCGCCGATGCAGACTTGGTCATTCTCGAAGGAATGGGCAGGGGGGTCGAATCGAATCTTGAAGCGCGATTTTCATGCGATGCATTGAACATCGCAATGATTAAAGATACCGCCGTCGCCGGTCGCAATGGGGGGAAGCTGTACGATCTGGTCTGCCGCTTCCGATGAACCTTGCCCGGCTGGTCAGGGCAAGTCTGGAGGAAGAAGGTGTGCCCCCACACCGTCAATATTCAGACGCTCCAATGTAACGCTTGTGGCATCATCCAGTCGCCCGACGCGCGTTCGGCGCAACCGCGTTAAATATCCCGCTGAACCGAGCTGCACCCCGATATCGCGGGCCAGCGCTCGAATGTAAACGCCTTTGCCGCAGTCTATGCGCAGATCCAACAGCGGGTATTCATAGGAAACCAACTCGATTGCATCAATGCGAACCCGCCTGGATTCGAGTGGAACGGGCTCACCCTTTCGCGCCAGGCGATAGGCCGGCCGGCCGCCGATTTTCAGGGCGCTGTAGTCCGGCGGCATCTGTTCCACGATGCCAACCCATCGGCCAACCGCGCATTGCACCGCATCGAGTGCCGGAATTGGCGCATCCGCGACGAGCTGTTCCGGCGTATCCGGATCCAATGTTTCGGTCGTTGCCCCGAGCTTGCATGTCGCCGTGTACTGCTTGCCGGCGTTCATAAATGCTTCGCTCAGGCGGGTGGCTTTGCCGATCAGAATGACCAGCACCCCTGTTGCGAATGGATCGAGCGTGCCCGCATGGCCGATCTTCACGCCGCGCGGCAGCAGTCGCTTGACGCCACCAACGGCATACGCCGACGACATGCCCGCGGGCTTGTCGAGGTTGATCACACCTTTGATCTCTGCGGCCGGCGGCATCTCCATCGCCATGAGCATATCTGCCGAGCGCTGGTTCCGCTTATTTGCCGTTGGATGACCGGCTGCTGTCTGCGCGATCCCAGGCCCCGGCACGTGTTGCCCAGCGCTGTCGGGCCTTGTAGTGGGCGTATTTGTATACGAACAAAAACGCCGGCATATGAATCCAAAGCCATGGCCGAATCAGCAGGTGCTTCATCGCGCCGCCGTGGGGATTCTGGTCGTTCACATTCAGGTCCGGCCGACTGGCGGCCAATTCGATGTTGCCGTACGTCCATCGCGTTTTGACCTTCAGCAATTCGCGAAACGAACCTGGCATATACACGGTCGTGAAACATTCATCCGCCACGTGTCGCTCGTCGGGCGATGCGAGGTTGCGGATGAATTTGTCGTCGGCCGTCAGTTGCGGAAACGCATCGAATCGGCCGCGCAGAATCGCATCGATCGCATAAAAGCCGCGTGCCATGGTGTCGCGCCGGACGTATGGCAGCGATCGCCAAAGCTGGTAGTAGCCGGCCAGTAATGGGTTGATTCCCCGATAAACATGCCGGCAGCCCGGCGAGACAATGCGCGCGCTGTTGTCGCGCTCGAAAGCCCCGACGACACTCGCCAGCAGATTGGGCGACACTTCCACGTCGGCATCCATAAACGCGCGGGGGAAATAGCGCGCGGCCGCATCGCCGAGATTCAGGGCATGAATCTTCCCGCCCGTCGGCGTGTCCATGACCTGCACATTTTCGCCGAATGCACGAGCCTGCTCGGCCGTATCGTCGGCGCAACCATTCGCAACGACGATGACCTGTAGCGTCCGGTCCAGCTTGCTCGCCAGCAGCGAGCGAAGCGTCCGTGCAATAACCTGCCCCTCATTGTGGGCTGGAATGATGATGGAAAACCCAGGGGAATCGTCCATGGAGCGAATTCGATATAACTTTTCGTATTGGACTGTGCCGGATGCGTGTTATATCGGAGCGTACGACCCAGCGACTGCGACGCGACGCGATTTCAATCCACAACCCGCCTGGCGCGCGGTAAAGCGGGGTGGAATCCAGTAAATTCTGGAACCGCCTAACAAGCCGGGCATTAAATTGTCCGATGGAGACTCTGTGGCACGCCCGCATGTTGGCGGCGGCCTTTCAGAACCTTGGCCGCCTTAGTCCGCGATTTTCGCGTGCTGCCGGGTCTGGTTTATCTTACGATACTCTTCGAGGATCGCACATGGACGTAACAATTATCGGCTGTGGATACGTGGGTCTGGTAACTGGCACTTGCCTCGCAAGCATCGGGCACAACGTGCGCGGCGTCGAAAAAGACCCGCGCAAGCTCAAGATGCTCACCGATGGACATTGCCCCATTTTCGAGCCGGGCCTTCAGGAGTTGATGAACGAACACTTCGCGACCGGCCAGCTTCAATTCACTGACAACGTCAAGTCCGCCGTGCGCGATGCCGAGGTGGTTTTCCTTTGCGTCGGCACGCCGCAAAAGCCTGATGGCACTGTTGACATGAGCTACCTCGAACAGGCGGGCAAGGAAGTCTGCGACGCCCTCTGCGAGCTGAACAACGAATTTCTGGTGACGATCATCGTCAAGAGCACTGTGCCGGCCGGCACGAATCGCAAGCTCTACAACTTCCTGCGTGAGCAGAGCAAGGCGTATGTCACTGTCGTCAGCAATCCTGAATTCCTCAAGGAAGGAACCGCGGTTCAGGACTGCCTGAATCCCGATCGCATCGTCATCGGTGGCGAAAGCCCCGAAGCCTTCCGCATGATGCGCCGGCTCTATGACCCGATCGTGAAGCGCGAAGAAGCCTTCATGACCATGAATTGGGAGTCAGCCGAGTTGACCAAGTACGCGGCGAATGCAATGCTTGCAGCCCGCATCTCGTTCATGAATGAGATGACAATT
>JBBQCK010000123.1:0-7312 GCA_038318605.1 Tepidisphaerales bacterium
CTGCGCCTTTGGCCCGACCGAACTCGCCGAATCGACGCGCTTTATCGCTGAAAACTGGCCGCGCCTCGTCAGCGCACTGCCCAACGCCGGCCTGCCGGTCATGGTCGATGGCAAAAGTCATTTTCCCATGGGCCCGGAGGATTTCGTCAAAGGAGTGCTGCGCTACGTTGACGATTACGGCGTGAACATCATCGGCGGCTGCTGCGGCACCATGCCGGAGCATCTCAAGCTCGTGTGTGAAGCCGTGGGACTTTCGGGCAGGGGGAAAACCGCCGGTCGCGCCGCGAAGGCGCGCCGCGTCGAGCCGCGCCCGCAGGTTTCATCACTCATCAGCGCCGAGGACATTCGCCAGGATAAATCGTATCTGATCGTCGCCGAGCGAACGAACACCAATGGCTCGCGCCAATTCAAGCGCCTGCTGCAGGAGGAAAACTGGGACGGACTGGTCTCCATGGCCCGTGACGAAATGCGCGAAGGCTCGCACATGCTCGATGTGTGTGTCGATTTTGTTGGCCGCGACGGCATCCGCGACATGCACGAAGTCGTTCGGCGCTACGTCAACAGCATCGCCGCGCCGCTGATGATCGATTCGACCAA
Organism: Tepidisphaerales bacterium; assembly: GCA_038318605.1. Lineage (GTDB taxonomy): Bacteria > Planctomycetota > Phycisphaerae > Tepidisphaerales > Tepidisphaeraceae > JBBQCK01. The sequence continues at coordinate 598 of JBBQCK010000123.1, forward strand.
TCCCGCGGTCATGGAAGCCGCGCTGCGCCTTGCAGGCGGGCGTTGTGTCCTTAATTCCATGAACCTTGAGGAAGGTGAGGAAAAGCTTGCCCAGATTTCGCGCCTCGCGCGAAAATATGGGGCGGCCGTCGTCGCCGGCACCATCGACGAAGACAAGCTCAACGCGATGGCCCGAACGGCCGAGCGAAAAATCTCCATCGCAACGCGCATCCGTGACCTGGCCAATCGCCATGGCCTGGCCGACGGCGATCTGATGTTCGATCCACTGGTGCTGCCGATCTCCACGGGCATCGAGGAAGACCGCCGAAATGCCCTTGAGACGATCGAAGGCACGCGCCGCATCTCCACCGAGCTTCCGAAATGCCACACCGTTGTCGGACTTAGCAATGTGAGTTTCGGCCTGAAGCCCGCCGCGCGCGTCGTGCTCAACAGCGCGTTTCTGCACGAGCTGCGTGAGGCCGGCCTGACGGCCGCCATCGTACACGCCAGCAAAATTCTGCCGCAGAATCGCATCCCGGATGAGCAATGGGCCGCCGCGCTCGATCTGATTTACGACCGCCGCCGCGAAGAACACGACCCACTTACATTTTTCATCGGCCTCTTTCCTGACGATGGCGCCGCCCCGGCCCAACAGAAAGGCCAGTACGACGATCTGACAATTGAGGAGAAGCTCAAGCGCCACATTATTGACGGCGAAAAGCGCCACTTGATCGAAAACCTGGAAGCCGCCCGCACCGTTCACAGCCCGCTGGACATCATCAACAACATCCTGCTCGAAGGCATGAAAGTCGTCGGCGAATTGTTTGGTTCCGGACAGATGCAGTTGCCGTTCGTGCTCCAAAGTGCGGAAACCATGAAGGCCGCCGTTGCCCATCTGGAGCAGTTCATGGAGAAGATCGAAGGGCAGAGCAAAGGGCGTATCGTGCTCGCCACCGTCCGCGGCGACGTCCATGACATCGGCAAAAATCTGGTCGATATCATCCTGACCAACAACGGCTACACCGTCATCAATCTGGGCATCAAACAGCCCATCTCCGACATCCTGCGCGCTGCCGAGGAAAAGAACGCCGACGCCATCGGCATGTCCGGCCTGCTCGTGAAATCCGTCGCCGTGATGAAGGAAAACCTGGAGGAACTTAACGCCAAGGGCGTCAAGGTTCCCGTCCTGCTCGGCGGCGCAGCGCTGACACGCGATTACGCCGAGGACGAGCTCGCCTCGCTGTACCAGGGCCCGCTACTCTACTGCAAGGACGCCTTCGACGGCTTGCACATGATGGATTTCATTGCCTCTGGCGCTGTCGATTCGGTTGTCACTGAACAGAAGGCGCGCTCAAAGAAGCGTAAGACACAGCGCGCCCAGAGCCAGGAAAAATTCGGACATATCCTGAATGCCCCGACGAAAGATGCCCCGGTCATCGCCAGGAACAATCCTGTTCCGACGCCTGCGTTCTGGGGGCGCCGCGTCGTCACTGAAATCGATCCGCGACAGGTCTATCCCTACATCAACACAGATGCCCTGTTCGCCGGCCAGTGGGGTTTCAAGAAGAAGGGGCTAACCGAATCCGACTACGAAAAGATCCTCGACGAAAAAGTTCGGCCAGTGTTTCAGTCGCTACAACGGCGCGCCATAGAAGATCGTCTGCTCGAGCCGCGCGTCGTGTACGGCTATTTCCCGGTGCAGGCCGACGGCGATAATCTGATTGTCTACGACCCCGCGCCTTTTTCCGATGCCGCTGGAAAGCCGGCGTTGGTTCCGTCTGCGCCGCCTCAAGAGCTTTTGCGCTTCACCTTCCCACGCCAGCAGGGGAGGCGGCTGCTTTGCATCAGCGACTTCTTCCGCACCATTGCATCCGGAGAATACGACGTGCTCGGCATGCAGCTTGTCACCGTCGGCGACAATGCCACCGACGCTGCCGAAAAGCTCCGACAGGCCGGCCAATATCAGGAATACCTCTTCCTCCACGGCTTCAGCGTCGAAAGCGCCGAAGCGCTGGCCGAGATGTGGCACAAGCGCATGCGTCAGGAACTTGGCTTTGGCAGCGAAGATGCTTCGGTGCTGAACGAAGTCTTCCACCAGGGCTACCGCGGCAGCCGTTACAGTTTCGGCTACCCCGCCTGCCCCAATCTTGAAGATCGCGCCCTGATCGCGCGCCTGCTCGATCCATCATCGATCGGCGTCATCCTCAACGAAAACCATATGCTCGTCCCCGAGCAAAGCACCGACGCGCTGGTGGCGCATCATCCGCAGGCGAAGTATTTTGACGTGTAAGCGTCCCTTCCATGCAAGGATTCGTCGCTCATCGCTTCTGACATCTGCCTGGTGGGTCGGACACTCCTGTCCGACTTGCCGCGCAGCGGCAACATTGGAGCGTTTTGCGAGCTGATTTAGTGCCTTCACGGCGATTCCAAATCCAGCGGCACTCCAATCGCCCCAGCCGCCGGCTTAATCCCCAAAATCCGCGCCACCGTCGGGTGTAGTCGCAGCGAATCGACGGCGCCCAGATCGCCATGCGCGGCCGGTGTATTGCACCAGAAAATGCCCGTCGCGCTCATGTCGGCACACTCGGCCGGCGGGTAGCCGTGCATGCCGAATGGGCCGTTCGCCTGCTCCACCGTGAACGTTTCCTGCTTCAGGCGATCGGCGAATACAAATCCTGGCCGGAGCAGATAGACCACATCGCCCGTGCGCGTCGCGTTGGCATAGTTCCATTGTTTCGGCAGATCCGCGCGCCGCCACGCGCGCAGGTATTCGTGCCGATCGGCGACCGCCAGCAGGCGCTGCACCAGTGCCTCGCGGGCGCTGGCGGGCTCTACCTTGTTGACGAAGAAATGAATAACCTCGCTGTTGGTAATCGTCACCGTGGCGGCTGGTAATTCCGGCGCGCCGAGAATCACTTTTAAGTTCACCATCGTCTTCACCGGCGTCATGCCGTGGTCGGCGGTCACGATGAACCATAGCCGATCGCCCGGCCGGGCGCGGGAGGCGAATATGGCGCGGGCCTGATCGAAAAAGCCCTGAAGCGTTGCATCGGTTTTCGCCAGCGCCTCGGCCACCTGCTGCGAATCCGGACCGAATCGATGGCCGGGCGTGTCAACGCCCTCAACATACCCCATCACCAGGCGCAGCGGCGCAAGGTCCTTGTGCTCGTCGTTGTCGCGCTTCCAAATTTCCAGAAGGTCCTGCAATCGATCGCCGTCGCTCTGGCCGCGCTGAAATCCATCGCGAAAATAGGTCGCGGTATTCGGTCCTTTCTCCTGATAACTCAACGGCCAGCCGATGACCGCCGTCCGCACACCCTGACGGCTGGCGGTCATCCAGATCGGCTCGGCCAGCATCAATGACGAATCATTCGGAAAATTGACCGTCTCGCCGGTCGTGCTGTCGTAAAATTTGTTGCCCGTAATCCCATGCTCGCCGGCCGGCACGCCTGTCGCCTCGGAGGCATGCGATGGAAACGTCAGCGAGGGAAAGATCGGCGTCAGCTTGCGCGTCCACGCACCTTCGTCCATCAGACGTTTTAGAAAGGGCGCTTCGTATTTGCCGACGTAATCGCCCCGCAATCCATCAACGCTGACCCACACCACCGGATCCCGCCCGCCGGACGCGCTCCGCGTCGCGTCCGCCGGCGCGCTGGTAGGTGCCGTCGCGGCCGGTTCCGGCTTCACCTGTTGGCGGCACCCCAAGCCAATCGTCAACGTGGCAACAAGCAACCACGCCACCCGCTCGATTTTTCGCGACATGCCCCGCACGCTATCGGGCGCTGCGGCAATGTCCAGCGTACGGTGCCGTAGTTCGCGCTGTCTTTGCGAGTCGTATACCGGAAATCCAGAGGGCGCAAGGCGCTGAAAACGCCAACGTGTTATGCCGGAATCGCGATCGGTGCCATATCCGTCGCGGATGCCGATGCATTGACCTCAAATGCCACCGCTGCCAGCCACAGGGTCATCGGACGGTGCGTTTGCCCTTGCGCAAGCAGGTCAACAACGGCGTTCGCAACCGCGCGCGGTGAGACGAAGTAGCCATCGCAGGCCGGCCTGTCATCACATGCAATGGCGATTACCGCCGGAAGGCGGTCCGAGCGTCCCACCGCCTCCAGCGCCCGCTGAACGGCGCGCGTGCGCTGCATCCCATCGCATATCACCGCCGTGCGCGGTCCATCCTCGCTGCTCCATTCATGCTCCAGCGTTGCCGCCGAAACACTACGCACCTGGGCGTCAGGTTCATAGCGGGCTGCTGCACGCTGCATTGCCGACAGAATTTCTGATTGCCCTTCTTCTTCGACGCTCAACAGCAGGCGATGCCCCGACAGCAGCAGTTTTCGCGCCGCGCAAAACGCAGCTTCCTCCCGGTCGATCTGAACCGCGTGACTCTTGTATTCACAGCATCGGCCCAGCACGCGCACCATCGGCATTCCGCGAATCGCCAGGTCGCGACGCAGTGCTTCATGCGTGGTGTGGCCCAGGTCGATCACCGCGGCAATCTGATTGAGCTGGCTCGGCCGAAGCGGTCTGCCTCCAATCGCCGTAACCGCATCATCATGCTGCGCCATGATTTCCCGCACGATTGGCGACGATTCCTGTCCCGCGTCAATCAGGAGCAGCCATCGCCCAGTCGCCCGGGGAAAATCAGGCCGCGCGCCTTTGACATAGGTTCCCCGTCCGATGCCGCGATCGAGCAATCCCTCGGCCGCGAGATCGGTCAGCGCTTTGCTGATCGTCTTCGGGTTGGCATCAAATTGCCGCGCCAACACGCGCTCACCCGGCAGTTTGCCCGAAAGTTCACCTGTAATAACTGCCTGCCGCAATCGTTCGCGCATGCGTTGAAATTTGTAACTGAGCCGCGGACCGCCGCTTTCGTTCGACGCGCCGACGGTCGATGCCACCGGGCTGGAAATATCCCCGGACGGCGTCGTCGGCGTTGTCGGGCTGACGATTTTGGCATGTTCCAGTTGTTGCACGTTGGCGGCTCCTTCAACTGCGCCGTCGTTGCCGGGGGCGCATGCACTTTTCCCGGCCGGCTTGTTCAAAAATCGAACTACCCGGCCCACGCGGTCCCAGCGAGGGAACGCAACACTGCTTGATGTGTATGTCGGCCACCCCTACACGCGCATTTGATTTTTTACGGGTGATTCTTTTGCGCCAAAAATGATGACACAAAAGCATCACATGCATTTTTGGCCATCATAATTCGCGAAACCGCGGAGACTTACAAATTCGGTCACGCCAATACGCCGGGTTTCGCCATCCCCCATCGCCCGGGACTTTCATCTGCGGGTTGGGTTCCGAAAATACTTACAGGGCGCCACACTCCGGGTCGAACATCCGCTCATGCAGATCGAAATGAATAGGACATTCGCGCCGATTCATTTGCTGACAGTGGATATTCCAATCGCGGGGACCGGCAACCACCGAAAATGCCCAAATCACCCCGTTCTGTTGCGTTCGCCCGCTCCCCCAGCCCTCGTGCGGCCGATATAGTGGTACGGTCGCACCATGGAACAAGAACTCTCCTTCCCAAGCCCGCTCACTCGCACCGATCTTCCCGTCCGTCGCAAAAAGCGGTGGAAAATTATCGGACTTGGCTTGGTTCTGCTCCTCCTCTTTCTCGCCATCGTCCCTTCGATTCTCCGCATTCAGCTCGGCCGCCGCGCCGCCCTGAAGCTCTTTGAGAGCCGAACCAACATGCGCATCTGGTGCGAACGAATCGACACAAGCTGGTTCGGCGGCACAACCTTCACCAATATCTCCGTCAACGACACCACCGGCCTGCGATTCGGCGCGAAAAAACTCAAGACCGACGCAGGTCTTTTTAACCTGCTTGTCGGCCGCTATCGCCTTGGAAATGTTGTCACCGAAGAGCCCACGATTGACGTGGTCGTCGATTACGGCGACGGCGCGGATATCGTCGATCGTCTCGCTGGCGGGATACACAAGATCGAAGACGAACCGATCCGCGCCGCCGGCATCAGCGGCGTCTTCAAATTTGATCACGGCGTTTTCCTGCTCACGCGCGGGCTGGTCTCTCCGGCGAAGCACTACACCACAACCTTCCGCAGCGCACGCTGGGAAAATGTAAGCGGCGTCATCAATGTCCCGTCACTTCTCGACCAACCATTCGACTTTGATCTGCAGGGATCACTTGCACGCACCGAAGGCTTCCCGGAAGACCCCGCCGGCGCAAGCCACGCCAAGGGACAGATCCAACTTGGCGACAATGGGTCGGTCCTCGCCCGCAGCATGAAGGGATGGTTCACCGTCGATATCGCCGATGGTGCATCCAATCCGCTGGGATGGATTCTCTATTCCGACCTCGACCCCGATGACTATCCGGCGATGTTTGGCCGGTATGCCGGCTTTAAACTCAACGCCCGGCTCGACAATGGAAAAATGGCGGTCGATGAATTGCGAGTCTCCTCGAAAGCGCTGGCCGATGGCGGCCCCGACGACCGCGCCGCATCGCTGATGTTCGTCGGTGAAGTCGATATGACCTCGCGCGGCGCACGCATCGTCCGCGCCACCAGCCCCATGGCCGCGCACCTTGGCGCGTGCCCGGGTCTCGGGCGGGAGTTTTTCTGCAAGGTCAATCCATTCATGCGCGACATCGCACCTGCGGCGATTCTGGCCGGCGCGCCCGGGGGAATGATCGATGTAAATCTTTCGAAGTTGACGCTTCCCTTCGGCATCACACGCCAGCTCGGCGGCGCCGAAGGAACGC